>JAWWCH010000063.1:0-8047 GCA_033720575.1 Marinirhabdus sp. | reverse complement strand
TTTGTAATCACCATTAATAATAGAAGAAATACCTTCTGGCAGATTGTTATCCTTTAAAACACCCGCAATAATATTTTGGCAAGCTACGGTACAGAGTGGTGCCTTCTCGCTTCCTTTCCAAACACAAACATCACCACAAACCCATGCTAATGCCGTATTCCATGCCCAAACGGCCACAGGAAAATTAAATGCGGAAATAATTCCAACAATCCCCAACGAATGCCATTGCTCACGCATCACATGGCCGGGTCGTTCAGAAGGAATGGTTTGTCCGTTCAATTGTCTTGATAAACCAACGGCAAAATCGCAGATATCGATCATTTCTTGAACCTCACCGTATCCCTCTTGGAGTGATTTTCCCATTTCGTAAGACACCAATTTTCCTAGTGGCTCTTTCAACTCGCGCAATTTATTCCCAAATTGGCGTACAATTTCGCCACGTTGTGGAGCTGGCATGGCTCTAAACGTTATAAATGCCTCTTGGGCCGATTTGATTACTTTTTCGTACTCGTCTTTTGTGGTTGTGGTTACTTTACCAATCAAGGCACCATCTACGGGAGAATGCGAAGCAATTTCGGCGCCTCCTGGAAACCAAGTGTTTCCTGTTGAGGTACCGTGATTCACGTCTTTTAATCCTAATTGTTTTAGTGCGTTGTCCATTCCGAAATCGGTGGCTACTGTTGACATAGTCTATTCTTTTTTTGCACAAGCAAGTGCCTGTGCCATTACTGATTTGCTTTTAAAAAAATCGCTGAAAAGCGTCTTATTTTGAGTCGCGAAGGTACAGCTTTCTGAATTGAGAAAAAAGCTTAGGAAAACCGAAAATTAGGAAGTGTGCAGAAACCTATGTGCTGAATATGAGCTTAATCAGCTACGAAACGTTCATCAACTTCCATCACGGTTCCGCAGTTATCACAAGTGCGCAACTCTTTACTTCCGTAGAAATCTTTGAAGTGCTGAAGAAAATCTTTCTCTACGTCATGCAACGGAAAGTACACTTCATGCAGTTTGTTATTGCAATTGTCACAGAACCATAGCAAACCATCCTTGCCTTCAAGATCCTGACGCTTGCGTTCTACCACCAGACCGATAGATCCGGCTTCACGTACTGGTGAGTGTGGAACTTTAGCAGGATGCAGATACATATCTCCAGGGCCAAGTTCCATGGTTCGTTTTTGACCGTCTTCTTGTATATGGACTTGGATATTTCCTTCCAATTGATAAAACAGTTCTTCTGTCTCGTTGTAGTGGTAATCTTTTCTCGCATTGGGGCCGCCCACGATCATAACAATATAATCATCTGCGTCTTTATACAGGTTTTTATTGCCTACGGGTGGTTTTAAAAGATCTCGATTGTCTTCTACCCATTGGTTCAGATTGAAAGGTTTAGAAATAGCCATTGCCGTATAATTATGTGTTTGCATAAAAATACGGCAATTGCCTCAAAACTGAAAGGGGAATTGTAGTTTACTTTTTATAGAACAACTGTGTAAAATAGTAGACACCGTTTCCGTTAGGGATTATCCCAAATCCGGAGTGGGTATAATTTCCTTCAATGGTACTGCGGTGACTTGGGCTATTTAGCCATGCATTTACGACAGATTCTGCGGTATCATAACCATAGGCTACATTTTCACCAACTAATGATGCGCCTTGATCTTTAAGCGCAGAAGCACGTACACCAAAATTATCATGGCTCAGTTGTGCTTTGTCTATCATATATTGTGTATGGTCTACGGCATATGCCGAAGCATACGTTTGATCTCTTTTAATTGATGGGAGTTGGAGCGTTGCACGATGTGCATTTACCAATTCCAAAATATCATCTGCCAACATCCAATTGGTTTCATTGGCAAGATTTAAGTCGATACGATAATCAACTTCCTCAGTCGTGGTTACTTCTTCTTTTGAACAAGATGCCATGGTGAACAATACAACCATAGCTAGTAGGCTAGTTTTAAATAGTTTCATAATACGGGGGACATCAAATTTGGGGCATGATGTTGATGCTAAGATAAAAAAAAAACGATACAAAAGTGCACTTCATCGATTTTAGAGTGCATTTCATCGATGTTTTTAGGCATTTTGATAAGTTTTTCCTACAAATAAATCGGCTCGGAGCGCCCGTTATTATTGAATTTTACCCTATATTGGTAGTTCAACTAAAAAATATTGCAGATGAACCGAATTTTAACACTTTTAATCGGATTTTATGTGCTCTTTAGCTGTGAAAATGTTAAAGAATCTCCTACAAAAATGTCAATTTCAACCTCTTCAAGTGATAAAATCGATGAAATGCAACCCACTTTTGGGATTGTAATTCATGGGGGTGCAGGTACCATTTTGAAGAAAAATATGAGTGATTCTATGGAATTGGCCTACAAACAAAAGTTGGAAGAAGCCATTCGAGTGGGACACGATATTTTAAAAAATGGCGGTACTGCTATGGAAGCGGTTACAAAAACGATTAATGTCATGGAAGATTCTCCCTTGTTCAACGCGGGGAAAGGCGCCGTGTTTACCCATGATGAAACCAACGAGCTGGATGCTTCGGTTATGGATGGAGCAACACTGAATGCCGGAGCAGTCGCCGGTGTATCACGTATTAAAAACCCAATTGACCTGGCTGTAGCGGTCATGGACCATAGCGATCATGTCATGCTTTCTGGTAGAGGTGCCGAGATTTTTGCTGAATCACAGGGCATAGCCCTGATCGACCCCTCTTATTTCTATACGGAACGAAGATTTAATGCGCTCAAACGCATAAAGCAAGAAGAAGACAACCGATCTGCGGTGACAGAAAAAAACTATCAAGATCCCTTCATTCAAAATTCAAAATACGGAACCGTAGGCTGTGCAGCACTCGACCAAAATGGAAATCTTGCCGCTGGAACCTCTACAGGAGGCATGACCAATAAACGCTGGAACCGCATTGGTGATGCGCCCATCATCGGGGCGGGCACCTATGCCAACAATGCCACTTGTGCTGTATCTTCTACCGGCTGGGGAGAATACTTTATACGTGGTATGGTGGCCCATGATATTTCAGCCATGATGGAATATAAAGGAATCTCATTAAAAGAAGCCACCCACGAAGTGATTCAAAACAAACTCACAGACCTAGGTGGCACGGGCGGCGTGGTGGCCATCGATAAAAATGGAGAAGTTTCAATGGACTTCAATACAGAAGGGATGTATAGAGCCCATATGAATGCGAAAGGCGAACTTAGTATTGGCATTTATCAAAACGAAGAAGAATGATACAGCAGCTTTGGAGAACGCTTCGCGAAACACCCGCAAGTTTATATCTTATCTATGTACTGGTTTACATTCCTTGGGGATTTGGGATGGATGCCTTCGGAAGGTGGGCAGAAATTGCAGAATTCAATAATTGGTGGCAAGTCCTCAGTTGCTACGGATTGTATATGATCCCGATCTCGATATTACTAAAAGGGCGATCATTTTTTGAACAATACGCCTATGGTTTGGTGGCTATGGGACTTCTTGAATTTGGTGGTTATTATTTTGAAACGTCGTATGCCTATCCTAACAATCCTATTGAAGCCTTTTTCGGCATTCGCAACTTTGCGTTGGCCATGGCCTTGTTTTTTGCGCTGTATTTTCCGCTAGGAAATTGGGTGGTAGGCAGCATACATGCTGCGCTTTTCAAAAACGATCAAGATACAATGAACGGATGACGATCATCACAAATTCTTTCTAAAACCCACGTTCCTTTTGTAATTGTTCATAGGCTTCCTGTACTTTTCTGAATTTCTCTTCGGCGCCTTTTTGATAGGCTTCATCCATATGAACCAACTTATCGGGATGGTATTTTTTAGCCATGGTTCGATACGCCGACTTGATTTCAGAAACGCTCGCAGAACGGTCAATCTCTAAAATCTTATAGGCACTATCCGGATTCTTGAAGAACATCGCCTTGATGCTCTCAAAATCTCTGAGTTGAATACCAAGATGTCTCGCAATCCTATTAATTTCATTCACTTCAGATTCGGTCACATGCCCGTCTGCATTGGCAATACTGAACAAGAAATGAAGTATCTGTAGGCGTGATTCGTAGCGGGTTCTGCTGCGCAACAACGCGCAAATATTCGCTGCTGAAAGTTGACGGTTCTTGATAACCTCATTAAAGACTTTAAAAGTAGCATTGGCACGATCTTTACCATAGGCCTGTACAAAGTATTTCCGTACATAGTCCAATTCGGTCTGGTTCACAACACCGTCTGCCTTGATAACCAATGAAGCTAACGACAACAAGTTCAATTCGAAGTCGGCCGGAGACACTTCATCCCTATCCTTAAATACGCTTTGAAACGAACCACGACTGCTCTGGCCTCCAATCATTTTATCGAGAAGTGTTCCTAACAAAAACCCAATAATGGCTCCAGGAAATCTAAAAAAGCTATACCCCACTACGGCAGCTAACCAACGAATCATCTACACTTAAATTTCTGCTTTACTAATCCTGCAAATATACGTATTGCCTTTAAAGGGTTTGTTACACTTCAGTGTAAGTTTTTACGAGACAAAATGACTATCTTTGTACCTCAATTGTAATGAATTAAAAGAAAAAGATATGTATCCAGCAGAATTAGTAAAACCAATGCGTGAAGACCTTACCAGTATTGGGTTTAGTGAACTATATACCGAACAAGATGTAACCGAAGCTTTGTCTAAGGAAGGAACTACTTTAGTTGTAGTGAACTCAGTTTGTGGCTGTGCAGCGGCAAATGCCCGTCCTGGAGCACGAATGAGCCTCCAAAATTCAAAAACACCTGATCACCTAGTAACCGTTTTTGCAGGTGTAGATCGTGAAGCCGTTGATGCTGCGCGTGCTCAAATGGTACCATTTCCACCAAGCTCACCTTCAATGGCTTTATTTAAAAATGGTGAATTGGTGCACATGCTAGAAAGACACCACATTGAAGGGCGTCCGGCCGATATGATTGCTGAAAACCTTATGGGAGCGTATAACGAGCATTGTTAAGCCTCAGATAGAGCACTCAAACAAAATAAATTGAAAACCGTTTTCTAGTATAGGAAACGGTTTTTTATTTTTGATATCATGAAGGGTGTTAAGAAATTTTTGAGCTATCCACTTTCTGTGCTGTTTTATCTGCTTTTCGGACTCGGATTGTTGTTCTACGAAGTGGTACAGCGCATATCGCTTATGGTTTTTGGGTACCATACGCATAAACGGAGCGTTGATATTTTTAATGCTACCATTGTGCGCACCTTACATGTTTTGGGAACGCGATTTACTATAGATCTGCCCAAAGATCTTCCCGTGGGAAAACCCGTGATCATCGTTTCAAACCATCAAAGCATGTGGGATATACCACCACTCATCTGGTTTTTGCGAAAATTACATGTGAAATTTATCTCCAAAATTGAATTGGGGAAAGGCATCCCTTCAGTATCCTATAACCTCAGAAAAGGGGGGTCGGTACTCATAGATCGTAAAAATCCCACCCAAGCTACACGGCAAATACAGCGAATTGCACATTATATCTCAGAACACAACAGGGCCGTGGTAATATTTCCTGAGGGCACCCGCAGTAGAGATGGTGCTCCCAAACCCTTTCGAAGAAAAGGTTTACTTACCCTTTTTGAACATGCTCCAGATGCCGTGGTACTTCCCATAAGCGTTAGCAACTCTTGGAAGTTACAACAACACGGAATGTTCCCTATGCCTGTGGGCGTACACCTCAAAATAAAAGTTCACGAACCTGTAACGGTTTCAGAATTTGAACCAGAGCCGCTCATTCAGCTTCTGGAAGAAACCATAGTAGCTGGAATTTCAAATGATTAGTTTTCTCCAGTGTTAGTAGAAGAAAGAGTCGAGCGTGACCTTTTTAGTGTGTTGAGCTAGATTCAACACTTTCACTTCACGAGTTTCATTGGGTGTTCCGTAATTTTTATAAATAGTGTATTTCAAAAAGGTCGGATTCGTACCCGGCGTTGAATTCAGGGAAGTAACATTCATCAACCAATTTCCATAGTCTGATTCTTCGATCACAAATTCTTTGACAGCATGCCCTTTGGCAATCTCTTCCTCAAGGAGTTCTTTCGCATCGAAAGCGGTATGGCGCCAAGTGTAATATTTTTTACTCGGACTCACAAACTGGATTTCAAACTCAGATAAGGGATTGGTATATTCTAGTACAATGCGTACATCCTTGTTAAAATTGACGGATAAAAACTCATTGGGCAGATTCTTGAAATCAATATGTCGTTTATGGTTCGCTATCAGGTGCCTGAACTCATTGAAAATTATAGGAAGGATGGGCTCAAAATCTACATTGGGCACTGTATTGTAAATCATTTGTTTGTACAATGTGGCTGCGGTATTATATCGGCCGGTTCGGGCATATAAACGCGCTACATCGCGGTAATTTTGAATGTCTCCCGGACGAAGGTCCAATAGTCTTTCAAGTACAAAGGCCGCCTGTTGGTCATGCCCATTTTCTTCTAAAATAAATGCGATGGTTTTGAGGATACGCGGATTATCAGGCGCTTGTTCGTATAGGTCAGACAGGATATCATATCTAAAGGTAGGCCCCCATTTTGAGAAAAATTCGGCCATATCAATGTAATAGGCCAAGTTTCGTGTTTCTGGAAGCTGTCGTTGTTCTTCATACACCCGCTTTGCTTCAGCCCTGTCGGAATAGGGTTGCAGCGCATCCAAATATGGGGCGGTTGCCATCTCAATATCCTCAGAGATAGGCAAAATACCTTCGTCGTAGTTATTCCCGCGCACCAATAAAGATGTAGGTTTTCGGGAGCTTCTTGATCGTTTTGCCGAATTGGTAGTTGTGATCCTCATTACGCCGCCCGCTCCAAGAGACCCGTACTGAACGGTTCCCGCTAAACTTCGAGTAATAGAAATATTGGTCACCAATTGTGGGTTTATGGTCGCCAAAACGTTTTGTTCTACCGGGATACCATCCACAATGATCTGCATGGGAACTCTACTGCTTCCCAAGGCCCCTCGCATTCTAGAATTGTATACTACTTGTCCGCTAAATGGGTCGCCTTCTACATAAATAAAAGGAATTTTTCGCGCTACCGTGTACAGATCAATATCTGCATTCGAAATGAACTGTTCTCGCAATTCGTCATACGAATAGCCTACTCTATTCGAAGATTTTTTTCCGAATTGTGTTTCGAGATATGCTTCTTGTTCCTGCTTCTCACGAATGGAGACTGCCTCGAGCAACTCTGCATTGTAGGTAAGCGGTATGCTCACATTTGTTTTGTTTTCAGGCACAGCAATGGTCGTGGCATTCATTGAAAACGCGGTAATAATGAGTTCATCTTTAGGAAATACGGGAATGGAAAATTGCCCCATAGCGTTCGTTTCGGTCTCTAAGAAGGTTCCCTTTATCGTCACAATAGCATTTTGGATAGGTGTACGATCCACTGCATTGGTTACCACTCCTGATAACAGTTCGGTTCTTGTTTGTGCCCAGCTACCCAGGGTAGCGAAGCAAATAAGCAGTAGGGTTATATATATTCTTTTCATTTTCTCTTAAATTAAGGCATAATAAGGACGGAAAAAACCTTTTCTAGAATGTAGGGCTACCGCAATTTTTTATTTAAAATACGCCAAAAGAATGAGTTGTGCAACCACATTAGGTCTTGAAACATAAATAATCACTGCGGAACTTAAATTATGGGGCAGTTATTTAGAATAGGTGAATGCGTCTAAGGTAACTTTCTGAAGTTGATCGTCTAATCGAACCAACTTCACCGTTTTGGTCTCATCAACCGTACCGTAGTTTTTGTATAGCGTATATTTTAGGTATGGTGGAATCAATCCCACTTTTTCGTCACCAATGTATCGCACGTTTACGAGCCAATTTCCTGGCAGAGCATCATCTATGACAAATTCTTCGGTGGCAACCGTGTTATCGGGTTGTGAGTGCAGTGAGCTATCGGATTTCCAATTGTAATACCGGTTTTCGGGGTTGACAAACTGAAATTCAAACGGAGCCTGAGGGTCGCTCCAAGAAGCCGTTAGACGTAA
>JAWWCH010000062.1:0-8078 GCA_033720575.1 Marinirhabdus sp. | reverse complement strand
TTGACGTCCGCTCTTGGTTCTGCAATTGCATCGGTGAGTTTTTCTAAGATATGCAATCTGCCATCTCTAGCTTGCTTTAACGCATTAACGAGAATTTCGTAGCTCAATCCTTTTACTTTGATGTCCATCTGGCAAGCAGTAATACCATCAGCAGTACCGGTTACTTTGAAGTCCATATCACCCAAGTGATCTTCATCACCTAAGATATCAGAAAGTACGGCATACTTTCCAGAATCACCATCAGAGATCAATCCCATGGCGATACCAGAAACGGGTTTTTTCATTTGTACCCCTGCATCCATGATGGCCATGGTTCCGGCACAAACGGTCGCCATAGAAGAGGAACCATTACTTTCAAGTACTTCAGAAACCACACGTACAGTGTATGGGCAATCAGCTGGGATCATTCCTTTTAAGGCACGTTGTGCTAAATTACCATGTCCTACTTCTCTACGTGATGTTCCACGAATAGGTCGTGCTTCACCGGTACAGAAAGGAGGGAAGTTGTAGTGCAAGTAGAAATTCTCCTCGCCTTCATAGCTTGGCATGTCAATTTGGTTGGAGTCGCGAGACGTTCCCAAAGTAACCGTGGCCAAGGCTTGAGTTTCTCCACGGGTAAATACGGCAGAACCGTGTACTGAAGGAAGATAATCTACTTCGCACCAGATTGGGCGCACCTCGGTGGTTTGTCTACCGTCAAGTCGTAGCCCTTCATTTAAGGTAAGGTCACGAATAGCAGCTTTTTCAGCAGCGCGGTAGTATTTTGAAATTAAATCTCCGAAGTCATCCAGTTCTTCTTCAGAAAAAGTAGCTTTTATTTCTTCTTTGATCGAATCGAAAGCAGCACCTCTCTCGTGTTTTGAAGAGCCTCCTTTAGCAATGGCGTATACTTTATCGTAGGCCATGTCATGTACTTTTTTCTTAAGCGCTTCATCTTCTCTTTCTGGTTCGTACTCACGTACTTCTTTTCTTCCGAATGCTTCAGCCAAACGTTCTTGGGCAGCACACTGCACTTTAATAGCTTCATGGGCAGCTTTGATGGCTTCCGTCATTTCTTCTTCAGAAATTTCGTCCATTTCACCTTCAACCATCATAACGCTATCTGCAGAAGCACCGATCATCATATCGATATCAGATTCTTCCAACTGCGCTCTAGATGGGTTGATTACGAATTCACCATTTACACGGCCCACGCGTACTTCCGATATGGCACATTCAAACGGGAAGTCTGAAAGTTGGATGGCAGCACTAGCGGCTAATCCTGCCATGGCATCTGGCATTACATCGTCGTCATGAGACATCAACTGAATCATCACTTGCGTTTCAGCGTGGTAATCTTTTGGGAATAATGGACGAAGAACGCGGTCTACCAATCGCATGGTCAATACTTCACCGTCACTAGGTCTTGCTTCTCTTTTGAAGAAACCTCCCGGATAACGTCCGGCAGCGGCAAATTTCTCACGGTAGTCTACCGTTAAGGGTAAAAAGTCTACATCACTTTGTTTGTAGTTCGAAACTACAGTACAAAGCAACATGCATTTGCCTGATTGAACAACAACAGACCCGTGGGCTTGTTTGGCTAATTTTCCGGTCTCGATAGAGATTTCTCTACCGTCACCAAGGTCAATGACCTCTTTAAATACTTTAGGTATCATAATATTGTTTGTTTTTTTCCGCAGCTGCGGAAGACGTTCTTAATGTACCGGGATACAAAAGAACGGGTTAAAATTGGTCAAGGTTCGATTTTCAAACCAAGTGTTGTGTTGTGTAGTGTGGTTTGACCAATGAAAAACCTAAGGGTAGCTTTTCTATGTTTCCAAAAACTAACGGTTTTTGGGGCTCAATACAGCTGTGTTGCACTGAGTAAAGTTTTACTTCGCTGGGAAGCCCCCAAAACAAGTTGAGGTAAAATATAAGGAGCGCCTTTGGGGCGCTCCTTTCAGTATTACTTACGTAATCCTAATTCTTTAACTATGGCACGATAGCGTAAAATGTCTTTCTTCATCAAATAGTTTAATAATGAACGACGCTTACCTACCAATTTCACCAAAGAACGCTCTGTGTTGTAGTCCTTGTGGTTCGATTTTAAGTGTTGTGTCAAATGTTCGATACGGTGCGTGAACAACGCAATTTGTCCTTCTGTAGAACCTGTGTCGTTCGCGTCTTTACCGTGCTTTGCGAAAAGTTCCGCTTTTTTTTCTGCTGATAGATACATGCTAATATTTATGTAAATGATTGTTATGTATGTTTCCGTCTTTCGGAATACGGCTGCAAAAGTACGCAATTATTTTATATTGAAGCACCTCCTGCCTTACTTTTGAAAGAATAGCCCTTTATTTCGAGATAATTTCAATTTCTACCCGACGGTCGTACTTGGCGCCTTTTCCTGTTGGATACCGAAATGCATACCCTCTAGCGCTCATCCGTTTACGGTCTATTCCGTTTTCAACCAAAAAATTATAGATACGCTTGGCCCGTGCCTCACTCAAATTGTTTTTCCCCGTTCGGTTATTATACCCGTCTCGGCCTGGGTCATAGCTTTTTCCGCAGCACACATGGCCTAGTAATCGAAATTGTATGTTTTCGTTTTCTTGGAGGTATGCCAACAGCTCATACAATGCCTCTTTGCTATCGTTTCTAATATCGTCTCTGCCAGGATAAAAATGGATTCCTTCAAGCTTTATTTTTTTCCCAACTTCAAATGTGGAGTAATCATTGATTTTTTTTCTAGTTTTTGTGGGATTGGCGGTATTGTTCTGAAGTGCCAGTTTCTTTTTATACACCGCCCAGACCATGATATCAACTCTTCGGTTCCTAGCTTCATCGCCGTCAAGTTCTCCAAAACCACTGGCTATTATAGTGTAATATTCCGGAAAGGCGTCTTTCGTATTCTGCGCCCTTTTATCCGATAGTTTCAAGTTGTATTCTTCAGCGGCCGGGCTACTCGCATAGCCTTTCAGCACAATACTATCTGTGGGTACCAAGGCATGCGTTTTAATACTATCAATCAATTGCAAGTGCTGAGGTGTCAATTCGTACGCATCATTTTCAAAATAAATAGCCCATTCGCCCTGTTTCTCTGTTTGTCCTTGGAGAAAAAAAGGAATAAGAAATACAACCCAAAAGTAGCCTTTGAACGACATCTTATGGTCTTAAACGTTTGATAATTAGGATTCTTATGTATAGTATGATATACTTCACTAAACTTTTTTACGTTAGTAGAGTCTAAACCCTAACGAATATTTAAACTTATGAAAACTTTGAAAAAAATCATGACATTCTCGGTATTAATTGGAGCATTTGCGGTTATGGTGAGTTGCGATAAAGAGGATGACACGGGCACCAATGAGCCTGTGAATTTTTCAGCAGAAAATTCGGTGTTTGCAGCGAAAGCAGACAATGCCATTGAAGGTTCTTTGCTCATCATTGAAAATGCTTACGATGAGAACGAGGGGCCAGACAGGATGACAAACCCTATTTCTCTGTTTACGGCCTGCGCAACTATTGATTTTAATCCCAACGGGGATGGAACCGGTATCATCGTCCTCGACTTTGGAGATGGCTGCACCTTAAATAATGGTGCCACGGTTGCCGGAAAAGTTAATATCTCTTATGGTGCTATTGCCAATAATGAGCGCGTCATCAATTATACTTTTGAAAACTACACTTACAACAACAATGGAGTAGAAGGAGGCGGAGAAATTGTGCGTGAGTTAGAAAATGCAAATGGCAATCCGGCTTCCACCGTGAACGAAACCATCGTGGTCACTTTTCCGTCAAGTACGGTAACGGCTACTAGGGTAGGTTTGCGCATCGCAGAATGGGTAGAAGGGGTTGGTTCTGGAATATGGACCGACAACGTGTATCATATCACTGGAAATTGGGAAACCACCTTGAGCAACGGATTTGTACGAACTGGAACGGTGACCGAAACTTTAGTGCGCGAATTGTCTTGTGCGTATTTGGTTGAAGGTGTGTTAGAGGTGAGTCAAGATGGCCTAACGGGTACGCTCGATTTCGGTGAAGGCGCGTGCGACAACAATGCGGTATTCACGTTTAACGGAATAGCGTTTCCAATTACACTCTAAAGACAGGTGGAACTCAATAAATAAAAAGCCACTCATCTGAGTGGCTTTCTTTATTATGCTGACTTCTCCCGAAGGGGTCTGTTCAAGACCAGATCGAGATACAAATTCACTTTTCGTTTTAAGTCTTTTCTGTGGGTAATGAAATCCAAGAAGCCATGATCCAATACAAACTCGGCAGTTTGGAACCCATCTGGCAATTCTTTCCCGGTGGTATCTCTTACCACACGCGGACCCGCGAAGCCGATAAGCGCTCCTGGTTCACTGATGTTGATATCACCCAACATGGCAAAACTTGCAGTAGTACCTCCCGTTGTGGGATCTGTACAAAGTGAGATATATGGAATGCCGGCTTCCGATAATTGTGCCAATTTTGCACTGGTTTTTGCCAACTGCATCAATGAAAGAGCTGCTTCCATCATTCGGGCACCACCACTCTTGCTGATCAGTAAAAATGGAATCTTATTTTTGAGCGCATGGTCTGCGGCACGTGCAATTTTTTCACCTACCACACTTCCCATAGATCCGCCAATAAAGCTGAAATCCATACACGCGACAACCAATTTTTCACCCATAGATTTTCCAACGGCAGTGCGCACCGCATCTTTCAATCCGGTCTTCTTTTGGGCTTCTTTTAGCCGGTCTACATATTTCTTTTTGTCTTCAAACTTCAACGGGTCTTTAGACACTAGATTCTTGTCTAATTCTTCAAATTTGTTGTTGTCAAACAAAATTTCAAAATATTCTTTGCTGCCAATACGAACGTGATAGCCATCTTCAGGGCTCACATAGAAATTACTTTCTAACTCTTCTGCATCTACAATTTTTCCAGTTGGTGATTTATACCAGAGCCCGCGTGGGACATCTTTCTTTTCTTCAGTTGGGGTTTGAATCCCTTTTTTTGTTCTTTTAAACCAAGACATATCTTTTTCGGTTGAGGAGGGTTTGTTATTCAAATATAGGAAATCTTATAACGTATTGCGGTTATTCAAATCTTCGAATGCCTGTGTCAATCGTTTTTTGAAGGTTAATTCGCCTTCACGAAGCCATTTCCTGGGGTCGTAGTATTTTTTGTTCGGCAGTTCAGCGCCTTCAGGGTTTCCAATCTGGGTTCGAAGGTATTCCATATGTTTTTCAACATAATCACGAACTCCTTCGTTATAAGCAAACTGCAGGTCGGTATCAATATTCATTTTAACCACACCATACCCAATCGCTTCTCGAATTTCTTCCACAGTAGAACCACTTCCGCCATGGAATACAAAATCGATAGGGTTGTGGCCCGTATTAAATTTTTGTTGCACGTATTCCTGAGAGTTTTTCAAGATGACGGGCGTCAGTTTTACGTTTCCTGGTTTGTAGACGCCATGTACATTTCCAAAAGCGGCCGCAATCGTAAACTGGTCGCTCACTTTCATCAGTTCTTCGTAAGCATACGCCACTTCCTCAGGTTGGGTGTATAATTTTGAACTATCCACATCGGTATTGTCAACACCATCTTCTTCACCGCCGGTAATACCCAATTCTATTTCTAGTGTCATCCCTATTTTGCTCATGCGCTCGAGATATCGCTTTGAAATCTCGATATTTTCTTCGATGGGTTCTTCAGAAAGGTCAATCATGTGAGAGCTATAAAGTGGCACGCCATGTTGTTTATAGTGGGCTTCACCTGCCTCTAGAAGTCCGTCAATCCAAGGCAATAATTTCTTCGCGCAGTGATCGGTGTGAAGAATCACCGTTGCCCCATAGGCCTTCGCCATCTCATGAACGTGAAGGGCACCTGCCACACCACCAGCAATTGCTGCTTTTTCATTAGCATTACTAAGCCCTTTTCCCGCATTAAAATGTGCTCCACCGTTAGAAAACTGTACAATAACAGGTGCGTTCAGTTCGGCAGCCGTTTCCAACACAGCATTTACACTGCTAGAGCCCACTACGTTGACAGCTGGCATGGCAAATCCTTTTTCTTTAGCGAGTTTATGTATTTGTTGAACTTGTCTTCCGGTAGCAACGCCCGGCAAAATGGAATGGCTCATATTTGCAATATTTTGAACCACAAAAATAATAAAAATAGCTGGCTTAGAAGGGATAGTTGATACCGATATTATAGACGGCATTTTGAAAGTTGTAATCTCTGAACCAACGATTGCCTTCTGGCAATGCCGGATCGTGTGTTTTAAACCCTATATCGAATCGTACCACGAAAAATCCAAAGTCGTATCGAATCCCGAAACCAGTGGCCACAGCCAATTCCTTTAGATCCTGAAGGCCATCAAAGTTGAATTCCTCTTGATCTTGGAAGTCGTCTGCCACGTTCCATATATTTCCTACATCCGCGAAAATTGCACCTTTGAAGGCACCTAAAATTGTGAAACGATATTCGCCATTAAAGGCCAATTTGAAGTTGGCTTCGTTAAAGTCTAAGATACCACCGCTACTACCCGGACCTAAGCTGTAGGCGCGCCAACCACGGTTGTCGTTGGTTCCTCCTGCAAAATAGCTACGGGTGAATGGGATGCTATTGCTATTTCCGTAGGGGATGGCCAAGCCAATAAATGCTCGTGCCGCAAAAACATTGTTATCTTCAAAAACCGTCCAGTGTTTGATCACTTCGGCTTCGCCTTTGATATATTGTGAATAGGCCACGCCACCCACTTCCTTGCTGCCGTTTTCATTCTCTTCGGCACCGGTCAATGCGGTCACGCCAGAGAGTACGGTCCCAGATGACTCCAATTTCCACCGAAAGCGCGTCCAACTCTTATCAAAAATGTTTTCACGGGTATCCTGCAACCAAGTGAATGAAGTTGCAAAGATCAAATTGTCTTCGCTCAGACGGAAGCGTCGTTCGGCAATACTGAGCACATCTTCGAATTCGGTCGGACTGATATCGAGATCGGGATCTTGTCGTACTAAAACGGCGTCAATAAAATCATCGGTTTCGGCCGGAATGCTCAAGGTTGGGTTGCTCAGCATGTCTGCATTGCTAAAATCATATCCTGAAGCCCGAGCGATATCATTCAGGCGTTCATACGAGCTTTGATAGACATTGAAATAGTTGTCTACATTCAAATTACGAACGTACTGAATGTCGAATAAATCGAAAGAGTTGGTTCTGATCTTTGACGGTTTCCAGAGGTAGTTCAGTTTGCCTGAATAATTTTGACGATCCAATCCGATGTTGTTCTGCAAATTCACCCCAACGATAAAGTTGGTAGACGGCGACATGTATTTCGGGATGAAACGTTCTGTATTTAACGGGAACAGAATTCTCGGAATCGACAACCGAACGTTGCCTCCAATGTCTGAAGTGCCAAAAAAGCCCACATCTTTGTCTGCAGAAGAACCCACACTTCCGCTTAAAGAAATTTGAAGGGTTTCGGCCCCGCGGAAAACGTTCCGAGTAAGCAGGGAACTGCTAAAACCGGTTCCGAACGGCTGTAGCGCAGAGGTGTAAGCATCAAAGCTTACATCAAAAGTGTATTTCTGTTGCGGTGTCAGTAAAATAGTAGCAATTAAACCCGTGCTGTCTTTTGGATCTTCACGATAGGAAATATTGGGATATCGAAAGATTTTTAAATCACTTATTTGATTGTAGGTTAAAGTTCGGTCAACGTCCTTGAAGATTTTTCCAGGGGTGATAGAAACGGCGTCGGTGATCGCTTTGGGTCTGTACTGAATTTTATCATACCCGTATATTTTGTACCCATTGTACGTAACTGAATCGGTGAGTGATTTGGTGCTGTTTGAAAAGGTGTAATCGGTAACGATGCGCACTTCGTTTACCGTGAAAACCTTGAACGGTTCGGTCTTGGTGGTGTCGCCTTCTGAAATTCGGCGGTCAGGGATTACGTACCGAATATTCGCCTTGTGACCGGTATTCACCGTGTCTGCCACAAAGGTCACATAATCTTGATCGAAATAGTACAGGCCTGAATTTCGGAACTGAATTGTTAGTCGGTCAATCTCGTTCACAATATTATTTCGATTGTACTG
>JAWWCH010000061.1:0-8095 GCA_033720575.1 Marinirhabdus sp. | reverse complement strand
TGTAGGGTCGTAGAATCGGTTAATGGTATTGCCCACCCATGTTTCGCGTAAGTTTGTACTTGCTGAAGCACTCAAATAATTGAAAAGCTTGAAGTTGGTGCTTACTGGGATATTGTGCTGTGCCCCCAATAGTGCCGAATCGAACATTTCGGGTTTAAAAAACAGGGAGTCTACCGTGGTAAATCGGTTTTCAGCAGCCATGTCATATTGAAAGTTGATATTCTTTATCGCTCCTTTTTTCACACCTTCCTTCGGAGCAAATGGAAAAACACGTGAAACACTGGCGTTTATATTGGGAAGTGACATATTGATTTCTTGTGTGTTGGTGTTCTGGGTGTGCGTTCCTGCCACCGTAAAGTTCACTTGTGGTTCCGTTTCAAAAGATTTTGAATACGACACCGAACTACTCAGGGTGTTTACCAATCCGCTGGCGTTGTTGGTCTGGTTAATAGATTGCCTAAAATATCGGCTACTTCCCAGATTTACAGAAGCACCAAACCGAGAACTCGGATTAGCCTTGGCGTCTTGGTTGTGGTTCCAACGAATGTTGTAGACCGATCGTTGACTAAAATTCGGGAAACCCCGTTCACTATCGATCAGATTCTCATAACGCACATTGAAATTACCCCGGAATTTGTACAAGAGGGCATAGGCCACTTCACCCCGTAAGCCAAAACTCCCATTGGTATAGTAATCGCCCAATACAGCGAGATCCACATAGTCGTTTATCGCAAAATAATAGCCGCCATTTTGAAAAAAGAAACCCCGTTCGTTAGTGTCACCAATAGACGGAATGATGAATCCAGAGGCTCGGTCTTCCGTTAAGGGGAAATAGGCGAAAGGCAGGCCCAGCGGAGTGGGAACGTTGGCGATATACATATTGGTGAGTCCCGTAACGATCTTTTTCTTCGGAACAAACTTGGCCTTACGTGTATAAAAGTAGTATTCTGGATCGTCCAAATTTTGTGAAGTGGTAAACCGAACGTTCTTCAGATACACTACAGAATCGTTTTCTTTCTTCGTTACCTCTGCCAATACGTTGAATCCGTTTTGCTCGGTGCGAGAGTTAAATACAATGGCTTTCTCTGTTTTGGTATTAAAGATGATGGAATCGGGCTGAACCTCATTTTGTCCCTGAACAAACACGGGACGCTGTGAATATACCCCGGCACTATCTATTCCTTTAGCAAAAACTTCGTTTTTGTTATAATCCAGTACAATTAATCCTGCGTCAATGCGCATGTCCTCATAAACGATAAAAGCTTTGTTGTACATGTAGATCTTTTGGTTCACCTGATCCATGAAAATATAGTCTTCCCCGTAATAATCAACTACGCCGGTCAAGAATTCAGGCTTTTCTTTAACGGTGTCATTCTTAACTGTATCTGCAGCGATTTCGCTACGTTCCGAAATGATGGGTGTGATATCTATGGTGGTGGTATCGGTCTCTACCTCAGTCGCTGAAGGTAAATTCACCTCTTTTTTATTGGGCAGGTCTTGTGCATACAAAAAAGCACTGTTTATAAACAGTACAATGTAGATAAGTATGTAAAAACGCCTTGGTGTATGCAACACAGGAAACCTATTATGTATTAACTTTGGTGTAGTTTTTGAATGTTCAAAAGTAAGCATATTTTTTTGCCTACTATTTTATAAAATATCAAATTTCAACCTACGTTACTAAGAGTATGAAAACGAATCAAATTCTAATCTTGTTCATCGCAATCGCTAGCGGTCTTAGTTTAGCCTTTGCACCTCACAATAACAGTACCACTAAAAAATTCGTCGTGGTTTTGGACGCTGGTCATGGCGGTCACGATTCCGGGAATCGCGGCAATGGCTTTTTCGAAAAAGACATCGTTTTGGATGTAACGTTACAAGTGGGTAAGATTTTAGAAAAATACGACGACATAGAGGTGGTATATACACGAAAGACCGATGTGTTTATCGATTTATACCGACGTGGGCCCATCGCCAACGAAGTGGATGCCGATATTTTCGTTTCCATACATTGCAATTCCCACAGTTCTCAGGCGTCAGGTGTAGAGACTTTTGTCATGGGGGTAGACAAGTCAGGCAAAAATTTAGAAACGGCAAAGAAAGAGAATGAAGTAATCTTTTTAGAAGAGAATTATGAAGAGAATTATGCCGGATTCGATCCCAATTCTCCTGAATCGCTCATAGGGCTCACCTTGATGCAGGAAGAATATCTAGATCAGAGTATACTGTTGGGGAGTTTAATCCAAAGCAATATCATCAATAACTTGAAACGAAAAGATAGAACCGTGAAGTCGGGGCCTTTTTGGGTGCTGCACAGCTCATATATGCCAAGTGTTTTAGTTGAACTAGGCTTTTTAACAAATAACGAAGAGGGGCCGTATATCAATTCAAAGAAGGGTAGATCTGAAATGGCCAATGAAATTGCTAAAGGAATATTGGCTTATAAAAATAGCATCGCTCTCGCAACCGACAGCTCCAAAAATCCTGTCATTACAGAAGAGGAAATAGATAAGGCCATTGAAACCACAGAAACCAAAATCTACGATGGTGTAGAGTTTCGGGTGCAGTTGGCGGCTTCAAGCAAGAAGTTGGAGACCAAAGCTTCCAATTTTAAAGGATTGAAAGATGTAAATCGAATGAAGGAAAATGGGTTGTACAAGTATTATTACGGCGCTACTTCAGATTATAACAAAATTCAACTCATGCGCACCTATGCGCAAGAAAAAGGCTATGCTTCCTGCTATATCGTGGCTTTCGAAAATGGAAAAAAGAAAAAACTATCGGAAGTGTTAAATAGTCAAGATAAATAGAAGTTATTTTTCTAACTTTGTTAAGTAACTAAAACTATATTTTTTGAGACTTTCACGAGAAGTAAAAACAGGAATCCTTGCCATTGGCGCCATCTTACTATTCATCTTTGGATATAGCTACCTAAAGGGAACCAACCTTTTAGAAAAAAACAGGACCTTCTTTGTGAAGTACGAAAATGTGGAAGGCCTATCCAAGGGAGCTCCCGTTACCATTAATGGCCTCAAAGTGGGAAAAGTTCAAAAAATTGATTTTGGAAATGCCAAAGGTGGCCTGCTTGTAGAATTTACAGTAGAGCGCGAATTTGATTTCTCTAAAAACAGTATGGTTCGCATCTACAGTAGCGGACTCATAGGCGGAAAATCATTGGGTATTTGGCCAGTATATGATCAGGCTGGCCTAGCGGTTTCAGGAGATACGTTGAGTGGTGAAATACAAATGGGTATGCTAGATGAGTTTAGCAAAACCTTGGCTCCGCTTGAAGAAAAGCTTGAAAATACATTGGGAGTGGTTGACTCATTACTCATCACTTTTGTGGATATCATAGACGAAGACACTCGTAACGATTTAAAACAGGCGATTTCCAATTTGTCAACGGCCACGGCTAGTTTTGGGTCGCTTACCACGAAAGCAGACAATATTTTAGGGAGGAACGGGGAAAAGTTAGACCGTACGTTTTCCAATCTGGATGTAACCACGCAAAACTTCGCCAAGTTGTCAGATTCACTAGCCCAGATCGAATTGGGGCCCATGGTGAGTAACTTGGAAGATGCTACGTCAGGGTTGAAACAATTGGTTGATCGTGTGAATAGCAACGAAGGCAGTGTAGGAAAGTTGCTGAATGACGACCAAGTTTACAATAACTTGGAAGATGCCACCCGACAATTAGAAGAATTATTGCAGGATATAAAACTGAACCCAAAACGTTATGTTCACTTTTCGGTATTTGGAAAGCGCGATAAAGGGTACGAACCTCCTGCAGACCCAGAAAAATAAACCATGCAATACATTCCTAACATTTTATTTCTAGTAGCACTCGCTGCCGGAATTGGATATTTTACCAAGAATATCCGAAAAGTGATTCGCAATATAAAATTAGGTCGTGAAGTAGATGCAAGTGACCATACCAAAGAACGTTGGGGGAATGTGGTTCGAATTGCCCTTGGGCAAAGTAAAATGGTGGTTAGACCCGTGGCCGGGCTCCTCCACATCATCGTATATGTGGGTTTTATAATCATCAACATTGAAGTTCTGGAGATCATCATTGATGGTATCTTCGGAACACACCGTGTGCTAGCATTTCTGGGTCCTGTATACGATTTCTTGATCGCTTCCTTCGAAATCTTAGCGTTTCTAGTATTACTCGGAGTAATTTTCTTCTGGACCAGACGAAATATTCAGAAAATAAAACGATTCTGGGCACGAGAAATGACCTCTTGGCCCAAAAATGACGCCAATATCATTTTATACTTTGAAATGGTATTGATGATTCTGTTCCTGACGATGAACGCGGCAGATTTGGCACTCCAACAAGGCGTTGCCTCTGGGGCTTTTACAAGTGAAGCGGCAAGCCATTACATTGCTGCTGGTGCATTTCCTATTAGTAAGTATATCACCCCATTGTTTGACGGGATGTCAGAAGGTAGTCTTATACTCCTAGAGCGCGCGGCGTGGTGGTTGCACATCATCGGAATTCTAATCTTCCTGAATTATCTGTATTTCAGTAAGCATTTACATATCATTTTGGCATTTCCGAATGTGTTCTACGGAAGAGTACAACCAAAGGGACAATTTCAAAATTTAGATTCGGTTACCAATGAAGTGAAGTTGATGATGGATCCTTCCGCTGATCCGTATGCAGCTCCAGCTGAAGGTGCTGATGTTCCCGCGAAGTTTGGAGCGAGTGATGTGATGGATTTAAGTAGAATTCAGCTATTGAATGCGTATACCTGTACCGAATGTGGGCGCTGTACCAGCGAATGTCCGGCCAATATCACCGGAAAGAAGTTGTCACCGCGTAAAATCATGATGGATACGCGTGATCGTTTGGAAGAAGTAAGTAAGAATATTGATGCCAACGGCGAGTTTAAAGATGACGGAAAGCAATTATTGGACGATTATATATTGCGGGAAGAGTTGTGGGCTTGTACCACCTGTAATGCCTGTGTGGAAGCCTGTCCTGTTAGCATCGATCCTTTGAGTATTATTATGGATATGCGTCAGTACCTTGTTATGGAGCAGTCTGCCGCACCTAATGAATTGAACGTAACCATGAGTAATATTGAGAACAATAGCGCCCCATGGCCGTTTAACCAAATGGATCGTTTGAACTGGAAAGATGAGGGGTAAGATGCTATTGATATGCGCTTTGGGATTGTGGTGCTTTACAAGTACGGCCCAAAGGGGATATCAAATAGATTCATTGCAAATAAAGGTATATTCTGAAATTGAATATAAGGGATCTCAACCCACTAAAATTAGGGTGGTTAAAGTTTTTTGTGATTATTGCAATGCCGCCCAAGAAGAATATTTGGCCCAAAAGGCGTGGCGAGTGTCTTACTTAGAAAGGTATGCACACCACAGCAAAGCAAAAAATGGTAGAGCCAAGTTGGCACATTATATACGAGTTCATAAGGAAGATTTTAAAAAGATAGAATGAAGACGAAAGATGTAAATAAGCTATTGAGGGAGACACATATCGATGGAGCTTCAGTGAGTCCTGTATTGCCTGAAGAAGTCAAAAATTATCTTATTGATATTGACGGTACCATTACAGAAGACGTTCCCAATGAAGAACCAGAACGCATGGCTACTTGTGAACCTTTTCCGGATGCACTGAAAACCTTGAACAAGTGGTATGACGAAGGACATGTTATTTGTTTCTTCACTTCACGTACCGAAGAACATAGAGCCGTTACGGAAACATGGTTGAAAAAACATGGGTTTAAGTACAATTCCTTGCTGATGGGTAAGCCTAGAGGTGGTAATTATCATTGGGTAGATAACCATATGGTGAAAGCAACGCGATACAATGGAAAATTTACGGATCTCGTAGAAAAAGAAGTGACCATTCAAGTGTTTGATGACTAAAGCAGACTGAAAATTATGAGCGAAACAATCAAAGTGCCTACAATGGCAGAATATATGGCCCAAAACAAACAACCTGAAGTTCTTTTCTGGGTAGGTTGTGCGGGAAGTTTTGACGACCGAGCAAAAAAAATTACCAAAGCATTTGTAAAACTGTTGCACAATGCCAAGGTAGATTTTGCGGTGCTGGGTACCGAAGAAGGGTGCACAGGAGATCCTGCCAAGCGCGCCGGAAATGAATTTCTGTTCCAGATGCAGGCCATGATGAACATTGAAGTACTCAATGGGTACGAAATCAAAAAAATCGTGACTGCTTGTCCACACTGCTTCAATACCCTTAAAAATGAATATCCCGGACTCGGCGGTAATTACGAAGTCATGCACCACACTCAATTTTTAAAGTCGCTACTAAATGAAGGTCGTTTGAAAGTGGAGGGTGGAAAGTTCAAAGGGAAACGCATCACGTTTCACGATCCCTGTTATCTGGGACGTGCCAATAACGAATATGAAGCGCCTAGAGAATTATTGGAAAAACTGGAAGTGGAATTGAGCGAAATGCGACGTTGTAAGTCACGCGGACTCTGTTGTGGGGCTGGTGGTGCGCAAATGTTCAAAGAACCTGAACCGGGTAAAAAAGACATCAATATTGAACGTACCGAAGAGGCGTTAGACGAGAAGCCCGAAATCATAGCTGCGGGTTGTCCGTTTTGCAATACCATGCTCACCGATGGCGTTAAAAACGCCGAAAAGGAAGATAGTGTGGCTGTTATGGATGTAGCCGAAATGATTGCGGAGGCACAAGATTTGTAAACGAAAGAATATGCTAGTAGATTTCAAGGAACTTCCCAACGATTCACGGATATGGATCTATCAGAGTAATCGTAAACTCTCTGATGATGAAATAACCGAAATTGAATCTCAAACCTCTAATTTTTTAAAAGAATGGACAGCGCACGGAGCTGACCTAGAAGCCGGTTTTGAAGTAAAGCACCATCGCTTTATCATCATAGGGTTAAATCAAAGCAATGCGTCAGCTTCAGGATGTAGTATTGATGCTTCCGTTCATTTCATTCAGCAGTTGGAAAAACAGTTTGACGTTGATTTATTAGACAAAATGAACGTCACCTTCTACAATGGTGAATTCATCGCGCACAAATCTTTGGCAGATTTCAAAAAAATGGCCAAAGCACGTTCTGTGTCACCCAACACGTTGGTTTTCAATAATTTGGTAAACACCAAAGAAGAATATCTAGAAAATTGGGAAGTGCCGGCAAAAGAAAGTTGGCACAGCAGATTTCTAGCATAGTTTTTGTAACTTTAATAACGGCAATTGCCCCCGTTAACCGAACCCATCCAATGCATCTCTTGGATGAAAAAAGAAGTATGCTATACATGAAAAAAACCTTTTTAACCTCACTTATATTTCTAATTTTCCTTTCCGCGAATGCGCAACAAATCAATCCCTTACTTCAGTTAAATGATTTAGACAATCAACGGAAGTGGGTAGATAGTATTTATGGGAACATGTCGCTTCAAGAAAAAATTGGGCAACTCTTCATGGTCGATATCTTTTCTAGTGATCCACCGGCAAAAGTGAACAAGGTGAAATCGCTAATTGAAAACCAATATATCGGGGGCGTTATTTTTTCCAAGGGCGGTCCGCAACAACAAGTCAAATTGAATAACGAATTTCAAGAGCTGAGCAAGGTTCCACTCATGATGGCGATGGACGCTGAATGGGGATTGGCCATGCGATTGGACTCAACTTTTGCTTTTCCGTGGAACATGACCCTGGGAGCCATTCGAGATGACCGCATCGTAGAAAAAGTAGGAAGACGTATCGGTGAACATGTGAAACGAATGGGGATGCACATCAATTTCGGACCGGTACTCGATATCAATACTAATCCGAAAAACCCAATCATCGGAAATCGTTCGTTTGGAGAAGACAAAGAAAACGTGACCCAGAAGGCCATGGCGTTCATGAAAGGAATGCAAAGCGCAGGTATTATGGCGAATGGAAAGCATTTTCCCGGACACGGTGATACCGATAGCGACAGCCACAAAACATTACCAACCATTCATTTTACGAAAGAACGAATTGATAGCATCGAACTCTATCCGTATCGGCGTCTTATCGAAGCAGGACTGGGAAGTGTGATGGTAGCCCATCTCAATGTGCCGGCCTTGGAAGAGCGCT
>JAWWCH010000060.1:0-8099 GCA_033720575.1 Marinirhabdus sp. | reverse complement strand
TGTCGATATGGAATTTGGTACGGGTTGTCTAAAGGTGACGCCTGCGCACGACGAGAACGATAAGGTTTTAGGCGATAAACATGGCCTAGAGGTAATAGACATTTTTAATGATGATGCCACCTTGAATAGCTTCGGAATGCATTACCAAGGGAAAGACCGTTTTGAAGCACGAAAAGAGATCGTAGAAGAATTGAAAAGTTTGGGAGTGCTTTCAAAAATTGAACAACATACCAATAAGGTTGGAACAAGTGAGCGTACTGGGGCAGTTATTGAACCAAAATTGAGTGACCAGTGGTTCTTGAACATGAAAGAATTAGCCCAGCCTGCCTTGGATGCCGTACTTGAAAAAGATGTGAACCTGGTTCCTGAAAAATTTGTAAATACCTACCGCCATTGGATGGAGAATGTTCGCGATTGGAATATTTCGCGCCAGTTATGGTGGGGGCATCAAATCCCCGCCTATTTTTACGGTGATGGCAAGGAAGATTTTGTAGTGGCAGAAACCATGGAAGACGCTGTGGTTTTGGCACGGGCAAAAACCGGTAATGCCAATCTAGAAGCTACAGACTTAATCCAAGACCCTGATGCATTAGATACTTGGTTTTCGTCTTGGTTGTGGCCTATTAGCGTATTTAACGGAATACTAGAGCCCGATAATAAAGAGATCAATTATTATTATCCTACCAACGATTTGGTGACCGCTCCAGAAATTCTCTTTTTCTGGGTGGCCCGAATGATCATCGCTGGGTACGAATACCGTGGTGAGAAGCCTTTTACCAATGTGTATCTTACAGGTATTGTTCGCGATAAGCAGCGAAGAAAAATGAGCAAAAGTTTAGGGAATTCACCAGACCCTATCGCCCTTATGAACCAATATGGTGCGGATGGAGTACGAGTTGGAATGCTGTTGAGTTCTCCTGCGGGGAATGACTTAATGTTCGACGAAGAATTGTGCAAACAGGGGAGTGGTTTTGTGAACAAGATATGGAATGCCTACCGACTGATAACCGGTTGGGAGGTTTCAGATACAGATGAAGCCACCGATTCTGCTGTTATGGCAATTAAATGGTACGAAGAAAAGTTCCAAAAAGTGTTGCTAGAAATTGAAGATCATTATAGCAAGTATCGAATTAGCGATGCATTGATGGCTACCTATAAATTAATTTGGGACGATTTCTGCTCATGGTTGCTCGAAATGGTGAAACCTGAATATGGAAAGCCTATAGCGGCAGATACATTCAAGAACGTAATAGGTATATTGGAAAATAATCTCAAGGTGTTGCATCCTTTTGTGCCGTTTATTTCTGAGGAAATATGGCAGGATATTTCTGAGCGTTCATCAGATGAAGCCTTAATAGTATCAGAATGGCCAACCCAAAAACCATTTGATGCAAAATTCATCAAACAATTTGAGTTTGCGACCGAGGTCATTTCGGGGATTCGCACCATACGGAAGCAGAAGAATATTTCCTTTAAAGATCACATTGATCTCGCCGTTGTAAATAATGAAAATGCCACGGATCGCTTTGATCCCATTATTCAAAAGCTAGGGAATATCGAGAATCTTACCTACGTCGATACTGCGGTTGAGGGTGCATTGACCTTTCGAGTAAAATCTAATGAATATTTTGTTCCGATGGCCGGTGCCATAAATGTGGAAGAAGAGATTGCAAAACTTTCAGAAGAATTAAAGTACAACGAAGGATTTTTGAAAAGCGTTCAGAAAAAGTTGAGCAACGAGCGCTTTGTTTCTGGAGCTCCTGAAAAGGTAGTGGCAGTTGAAAAACAAAAGGAGGCTGATGCCCTTGCTAAAATAGAGACGATTAAAGCGAGTTTAGCGAGCCTTCAAAAATAACTGTTGAAAATTAAAATAGAAGAAGTGGTGGTCTATGGGCCACCATTTTTATTTGCGGTACAGAAAATACTGGTTCACCGCTTCAATATAGGCTTGTTTGGCCTCATCTGTGGTCATTCCTTTGTTTTGAAATAGGGCGTTTGTTTTAAATGCGCTGATCAATGGGTTTTTTCCACTCGGGCGATCTTCGCTGTTTGTGGCGCGTTTGTAATACGCATATAGTCGAAGTAAAACGTCTGCAGGGAAAGGTTCGGTGTGCTCGTTAATGCTTTGCACTGCTTTTTGAAAGGCGATATCGAGCTCTGAAGAAGTCATGGGTTATTTTTCTGCCAATACGGTAATTCCTCCTTTTACTTTTTGATTCAGACTCACGTTCACTTTAGTTCCGATGGGCAAAAATACATCCACACGTGATCCAAATTTTATAAATCCGCTATCTTCTGCCTGCTCGGCAGTTTCACCTTCCTTGGCATAATTTACAATGCGCTTCGCCAAAGCCCCCGCAATCTGTCTATGGAGTACATCCCCGAACATATCCGATTTCACCACAACGGTAGTGCGTTCATTTTCTTCACTCGACTTGGGGTGCCAGGCCACCAAAAATTTACCTGGATGGTATTTGCTAAATACAATTGGACCACCCACAGGATAACGGGTAACGTGAACATTGAGTGGCGACATGAAGACTGATATCTGCAGCCGCTTATCTTTAAAATATTCTTTCTCAAAAACTTCTTCAATAACTACGACTTTGCCATCTACTGGCGATAAAATGTGGTCTGTGCTCGTTAAAAATTCACGACGTGGATTCCGAAAAAATTGGAGAATCAGGACTAAAAACACGACCAACGTGAGAATAAGTCCGCCACGCAATAGCGTATTTCCCACAAAATGATTTACCACCAAACTGAGTAATACCACAACGGCGAGGGTGAATAAAATAATCTTATATCCTTCTTTATGAAACATAGGCTTCTATCAATAAAAATGCATAAATAAACGGACTCGCGTACATGATGCTGTCCAATCGGTCGTAGAGTCCGCCATGGCCTGGCATCAATGTTCCGCTATCTTTCACACCTGCCTGGCGTTTAAATTTCGATTGGATGAGATCGCCAACCGTACCAAATACCGATGCGATAAGACCGAGACAAATCCATACCCATAATGGATATTGATCTGTAAATTTAAAGATAATGAAAGCTGCCAACATTGCCCCGGCTATTCCTCCTAAAAAACCTTCTACCGTCTTTTTGGGAGAGATGCGCTCCAACAGTTTGCGCTTTCCAAAATTTTTCCCCACCATATAGGCGGCACTATCATTGCTCCATACCAAAAAGAACACGCCAATAATGAGCTGTGGTAAAAACTGGTCGTATTGAAAGGGTATCAGTGTTAAAAACACAAAACCGCTGATGACATAGAAAATGACCACGATGTATTTTTTCTTTTCAAACATCGGGATCTTGCTAGTCCATAGAACGTCTTTCAGTAAAAACAGATTGACAAAGCAGGTTAGAATCAAATAAAGATAGATTGCATTGGTGTCAAAAATCTCATAGCTGAGAAAATAAAGTGCCGCAATCAGAAGAATGTAGGCCAAATAGCTTTTGAGGTGTACCAATTTTAAAAACTCGGTAAGGGTAAGTGCACCCAAGATGAGGAAGACTACCATAAACCATTCGTGAGTGGTGTACATCGAGAATACGATCATAGCGGCATAAAGCAGTCCCGAAATGGTTCGAACAATAAGTTCTTTCATAAATTATAGGTCTTCCAGTAGCAACAAATATAGGTTTTTTGTGCTACTTCCATAAGTCATGAAGTCCTTTTCTTTGTTGTTTTCGAAGTCTTGAACAGTAGTGATATTGCTCGGAATTTTACCTTTGCAATGGTTTTTTATAATTCGTAAGCCTTCGCTTATGGTATCCACCAATTGACTGGTTGTCGCGAATATTACGATATTGTCTGGTAGCTCGTTTAATTTCTTCTCCTTCATTTGGTTTGAAGACAATAAGATAGAGCCGTTATTGGCAACTAAGCTTTCACAAGTAGAGAGGAAAAAAGTAGCGCTGGCTTTCTTGTTGAATTCTAGATTGAACCCATCGAAACGAGACATGAGATTTTCGTCAATACAGAACACTTCTTTTTCGTACCAATCATTTTCCAGCAAAATATTGTCGAAAGCTTCAAGTGCTTCTTCAACATTTTCGCAGTACAGGAATTTTCCACCGTTCTTATTGAAGTTGTAGGTGAATTTTTCGTCTATCGGAAGTTTTTCTTCTGGATAATATTTCCCATGATCGGCTTTTTTTCGGGAAGCCGATTGTTTGTTTGGATTTAAAAGTCTTTTAAAGAGACTCATGTTGTCGATCTATTGAGGAGTTAGATACCGTTATTGTTCAAATATAAAAAAATCTAAGTGGAAGTACTGCCTATCTTAGCCAAACTTAGTAACACTAGAACGAGATTAGGCCTCGTCTATTGTTTTTGTAGGTTCAGTTAATTGCACTTCTTCTGGTTTTTTGAACGGACGCTCCCCAAAGATACGTTCAAGACTTTCTTTAAAAATCACTTCTTTTTCAAGTAATTCTTCGGCCAACAAAGTCAATTTGTCTTTGTTGTCTTCCAACAATTTGATGGCACGTTGGTACTGTGCTTCAATGATTGATGAAATTTCTTTGTCAATTCGTTCCGCTGTCTTTTCACTGTACGGTTTGCTGAAGTTATAATCAGATTGCCCTGACGAATCGTAATACGTCAAGTTTCCGATACTTTCATTCAATCCATAGATGGTAACCATGGCACGTGCTTGTTTGGTGACTTTTTCCAAATCACTCAAAGCACCTGTGGAAATCTTATTGAAAATCACTTTCTCAGCCGCACGACCACCCATGGTGGCACACATCTCGTCCAGCATTTGCTCTGGTCGAACAATTAATCGTTCTTCCGGCAAGTACCATGCTGCTCCTAGTGATTGCCCTCGGGGCACTATTGTTACTTTCACCAATGGGGCTGCATGCTCTAACATCCAGCTAACTGTGGCATGACCGGCTTCATGAAATGCGATTGCCTTTTTCTCATCTGGAGTGATGATCTTATTTTTCTTTTCTAGTCCGCCCACGATTCGGTCTACAGCATCCAAGAAGTCTTGTTTGGTCACCGCCTTCTTTTCTTTTCGAGCTGCGATGAGGGCCGCTTCATTACATACATTGGCAATATCTGCACCTGAGAAGCCAGGCGTCTGTTTTGCTAAGAAATCGGTGTCTAGCGAGTCGTCTTGAACGATTGGACGAAGATGTACTTCAAATATTTCCTTACGCTCACGAACATCAGGAAGGTCTACATAAATCTGACGGTCAAATCGTCCGGCACGCATCAAGGCTTTATCCAAAACATCAGCACGGTTGGTTGCGGCCACCACGATCACATTTGTATTGGTGCCAAAACCATCCATTTCTGTAAGGAGTTGGTTCAGGGTGTTTTCGCGTTCGTCATTCGACCCAGAAAAGTTGCTTTTTCCGCGTGCGCGCCCGATGGCGTCTATCTCATCGATAAAAATGATGGAAGGTGATTTTTCCTTGGCTTGTTTGAAGAGGTCTCTAACACGTGATGCACCCACTCCAACAAACATTTCAACAAAGTCTGATCCAGATAGGGAAAAGAAGGGTACCTGGGCTTCACCAGCAACTGCTTTAGCCAATAAGGTCTTACCTGTACCTGGAGGCCCTACGAGTAACGCCCCTTTAGGTATCTTACCTCCAAGAGAGGTGTATTTGTCTGGATTTTTAAGAAAATCAACAATTTCTTGTACTTCTTCCTTGGCACCTTCGAGTCCGGCTACATCTTTAAACGATGTTTTTACATCGGTCTTTTCGTCGAAGAGTTTTGCTTTCGATTTTCCGATATTGAAAATTTGACCTCCCGCGCCGCCACCTGCTCCTGCCGACATTCTACGCATGATGAAAATCCAAATGCCGATGATTACGGCAAAGAAGATAATTGATGGTAAGAATTCAGCGAGCAAATTGGTTTCGGTATCCCAAACCACTTTGGTGTTCAAGTTGTTTTCGGCTTTTATTTGATTTACGCTGTTTTCGAAGTTCTGAAGATCACCGAATTCAAATTGATAAGTTGGTTCGTTTGCTCCAGGCGCCAATAGGCCATTTCCACCGTTTCCTTTGTGTTCTTCCTCTTGTTTGGCTTCTGGTGTAAGATAGATTTTTGCCACCTTTTTATTGACAATTTCAACCTTTTCAATATCTCCTTCCTTCAGGTATTTTTGGAAATCAGATTGTGTCGTCTTAACGGGTTGGCTCAATCCGCCACCAAAAACCTGACTGAAGAGGATTACCGCAATAAATATAATAGCATAGACCCAATAATAATTGAATCTAGGCTTACGAGGTTCAGTTTTTTTATTTTCTTTAGCCATACGGCGTTTTTCTTTTTTAGTAAGTGGTTTCTATTTTAACGGTTTTGGCATCGCCCCAAAGTCCTTCGATATCGTAGAACTCGCGAATGTGTTTTTGGAAAACGTGCACCACTACGTGAACGTAATCCATTAAAATCCATTCGGCATTCTCGGTTCCTTCGATATGCCAGGCTTTTTCCTGAATGCTTTTGCTAACCGTTTTTTGGATGGAGTTTACGATGGCATTCACTTGTGTGTTAGAGGTTCCATCGCAAATAATGAAGTAATCGCAAACGGTATTCTCAATCTCCCTAAGATCCAAAATTTCAATGTTTTGTCCCTTTACCTCTTCTATACCTTTAATGATATGGGCAACCAATATGTCTGTGTCTTTTTCTTTTTTTGACATTCAAAATTTTTATTTGTGCAAAGTTATCACTTTTTTGTTTCTTTATCGCGATACCTCTTAGTAAGTAACTATAAATACTATTCCATTGAAAGTTATCAAACTTAATGCCATTGACTCTACTAATTCGTACCTAAAGGAACTTATCTCTTCGGTAGATTTGAATGACAAAGTCGCGGTTATAGCGAATGAGCAACTCAAAGGTCAGGGGCAACGTGGTGCAACTTGGAGCAGTGAGGCGGGTAAGAGCCTTACGTGTAGCTTGTTTAAACGACTTTCCGGCTTGGCCATTCAGGAACAATCTGCACTTACATTTTTGGTCTCATTATCATTGTTGAAAGTGCTGCGGAAGTACAATGTACCTGACGTATCTGTAAAGTGGCCAAACGACATTATGTCACGTCAGAAGAAATTGGCAGGTATTCTTATTGAAAATCAGGTAAAAGGGAATGCTGTAACTTCATCTGTCATCGGAATTGGCCTCAACGTGAACGAATCTGAAATGGGTGAATTGGCTCATGCGACTTCCATTCGAATAGTTACCGGCCAGGAACATGATATAGAACAGTTGTTCGAAGCTATTGCCACCACCATTTTTGATGATTTAGAAGCCAATTCAGCACTTTCGATAGCTGCGCTGCAGAGAAAATATGAATCGGAATTGTTCCGTAAGGATAAGATTTCTACGTTCGCAATCAACGGCACTCACCGAAATGGAAAAATTTTAGGGGTAACGCGTCAGGGGTTGCTCAGGGTTGAGCATGAGTCAGGTGAAACGCACTATGATTTAAAAGAAATACGGTTGTTATTTTAAGCCGATTCTAGATTGGTGGCCAAGGTTTCTAAGAATTTGGTGATCGGGCCTTTGATCATCATTTTCATCATTGGGTTAAAATCACCTGCAAAGAGCAAGCTGATTTCTGAAGTTGAATCGTCAAATTCGTGTATGTTTCCCGTAAGCGTGAATGGAAGTTTGTCTCCAATAGCACCCAATACCACTTGGTTCGGCGAATTCACTTCTTTCACTTCAAGCGCGATCTCGGGCATGCCTTTCAATGCAAAAACAAAGGCATTCTCTCGAATCACTTCAAATTTGCTAATGGTCTCGGGCATCAACTGTTCAAAGTTCTTTACATCACTCAAATAGGTGCATAATTCGGCTGGCGATTTTTGAACCGTTACTTTCTTACTTTCAATTTCCATAGCGATTTTTGTTTTGGGGTTATTGTTGAACGGCCGGATTCCATTTCGCCGGGTCTTCACGCCAGTCTGAGAGTACGTTGGCCTCGTTCGCATTGATGTAATTTGATTTTTCAGCTTGGGCCAGCAAGGTTTTGTAATCACTTAATGTGTGTAGGCTAATTCCCGCCTCCCTAAAATTTGAAATCGAAGTGTCAAAACCATAGGTGAAAATAGCCATCATG
>JAWWCH010000059.1:0-8138 GCA_033720575.1 Marinirhabdus sp. | reverse complement strand
ATGAGTCTGATTACCCAAAAGCTTTGGTTGAATTTCTGAATTATTATTCCGCTTCCAAGAAATTACTTCCCGATGATCCCTATCAAGCTGCGATGGCTACAAATAATATAGGCATGGCTTTTATGAACATGGAACGATATGATCAAGCCATTGAGTATATAAATACCTCGCTAGAGTACGCAGAAGACGTAGAAGATTTTCCATTTTATTCGAATGCCTATTGGAATTTGGGTATCTGTTATATGGAGAAAAAAGAGTACGACCAAGCTTTGGAAATATTCAAATTGGGAGTAGAAGAGGCTAGAAAAATTGACAACCAATATACGCTGGTCGGAAACCAACTCTGCATTGCAGCTGTATATCTTCGACAGAAAAAATATGAGGAAGGTATTGAAATGTATGAAGAAGTGTACGAACGTAGTTTGGAAGCTAAGATGGAACCCTTCAAATTGGTGGAAGCCTTAAACGGAATAATTTTTTCACACAATCATTTGGCTCGACCAGAAAAATCAATGCCATATGTCAAGATTGCGGACAGTATCATTGAGGCTAATGATATGCCCGATACTCGTAATTTGGATTTTTTACTGTACAAAGGCACAATTCTATATCAGCTCGGAAAACCTCAAGAAGGAGATGCCGTTTTAAAACGGTTTCTCTCTGCGAAAGACAGCCTCTATAGCAAGAAGAACATAGAGCTTATCCAAGAAAAGGAAACCGAGTTTCGAACCAAAGAAAAAGAACAACAAATAGACTTACAGCAAGCCGAATTGGAATTGCAGCAGTCTGAACTAGAAGCGCAACGCCTATTGACAATGCTTTTGGCCGGAGGTTCTATTTTGTTAGTGCTTATCGGCATCTTGGTATATAGACAACAACGTTTAAAAATAAAGCAGCAAAAGCAAGAACAACAGTTGAAAGAGGCTTTGTTAACGGTAGAAACACAAAATAAATTAGAAGAACAGCGATTGCGTATTTCAAAAGAACTGCACGACAATATCGGTTCACAACTCACCTATTTAGCAGGTGCCGCCCAAAATATTGGATTTGGCGTCGGTAAAGTGGCTCCAGAAGTCACTGAGCAAAAGCTACAGGATCTTTCCACCTTCAGCCAAGAGGCTATATCCGATCTAAGGGATACCATTTGGGTAATGAACCGAAATTTAGTCACTTGGGAAGACCTTTCTGAAAGACTTCGCTATTTAGCACATAAGGTTTCAAATACAACGGGCATTCACGTAGATGTAGTAAATGAGGGGGATACCACCACCACTTTAAATCCTTCAGAGACCATGCATATCTTTAGGATTGTGCAAGAGGCAGTAAACAATGCGGTAAAGCACTCAAAAGCATCTAAGATCACGGTAAAGGTAGCTTCAGAAGATACTCCAATTATAACTGTTCAAGATGATGGGGTGGGGTATACACCTTCGGAAATTACTTCTAGTAGCAACGGACTCAAAAACATGGCAACTCGAGCTGAGGCGTTAGGTGCTCAATTAAAATTTGATACCAGTGCAACAGGCACAATGGTTCAATTAAAGCTGCCGCGTCGGACTTAAAAATGATTTGCACTATTGTCGTAAAGTACCGCAATCGCAATAGTAGATTCATATTGAATCTTCAGTGAAAATTAATGTAACAACTGTTACCGAATATTTATGGTAATCTGTATATTATTGTGCTAAAGAAAATCTACATTGAAACACAATATCCTCTATAGTATTTTATTCCTGAAATGTCCTCGTTGTAGACAGGGCAAATTTCTAAAAACCAATCCGTATCGGTTATCCAATATGAACAAGGTTCGGGAAAAATGCCCGAAATGCCAATTGAAATACTCTATGGAACCTAGCTTTTATTACGGTTCTATGTACGTTTCGTATGCCGTTGGAGTTGCTTTTGCTGTTGCGACCTACGTACTCATCTTGTTATTTGGGTTAGATTTTGGTCCGATGGGGATCTTGCTTTCCATAGTGGGCGTGCTGCTGGTCAGTATGCCGTATATCGGTGCAGTGTCCAAATCAATATGGGCGCATTTTTTCTTTAAATATGATGCAGAAATAGCGAAACGCGTAGCCAATGATTCAAGAACTTAAGACGCATTACGGAACCAGGTTTGAGCCCGCACTGCTTGAAGAAATCAATCAGGTGGCCACTTTTGTGGAGTTGCCCGAAGGTAAAGAACTGATGCGCCCTGGGCAATACATCAAATCTATGCCGCTGCTTTTGTCTGGTAGTATTAAAATTATGCGGCCAGATGATAAGGGAGACGAATTGTTATTGTATTATCTCGAGAAAGGAGATACCTGCGCACTCACCATGACCTGTTGTATCGATCGAACCAAAAGCGAAATCCATGCCGTTACCGAAACTCCAGTGAAGTTGTTGATGATTCCAGTTGGCAAAATGGAGGAGTGGTCCAGTAAATTCAAAACATGGCGGAATTTTGCATTTCAAAGTTACCATTCGCTGATTTTGGAATTAATGGAAAGCCTTGATAATATTGCCTTCAACAACATGGACGAACGCCTAGAGAATTATTTGGCAGACAAGGCGCATGTGCAGCGAAGTAACCATATCTATATGACTCACAGAGAAATCGCGGCCGAATTGCATACAAGCCGCGTAGTCATTTCCCGATTGCTAAAAAAAATGGAGAACAAAGGTCATATTCGCTTACATCGTAGTTTTATTGAGGTGTTATAACCACTGCGGTGCCCTCACAAACCTTCAATGTGTGCATTTTAACAAAAATTGCCGTTGAATTTACGGGCAATCGATTTCTGAATACTTTACTGTTTATATCTTCCCCTCCGAAAAGGTTTCAGAATTTTTGAAATGACGGCTTCCCGCTAACCTAACCGTGAAACCGAAACTATGTTACTATTCAACACGAAAATGGGCTGCTTTATGATTGAAACTGTTTCACGTCATCACTTAGATCGTAGACGGTTACATTGTTGAGTTTTTTCTGAAGAATACTACTTCCTGCCGCACTTCTGTACCCACCGGCACAATGCACCACTATAGATTTGTCTGTTGGTATTTCTAATGCGGTATCGCGCAACTCATTCAACGGATGTGTTAGGGCATTTTCAAAGAACAGTCCTTTTTCCGTTTCGCTTCTATTTCGAATATCAACAATGGTATATTCATTAAGATTGTTTTTAAAATGGTCTACATCGAGCTTCGGCGTCTGTACTCGATTGTTTTCTGAAAGGGTGCATGCCAGTACTACTTGAAATTCATACCCTATTTTTGCAGCACGCTTTAACAGCGTGTCTTTTTTATCTTCTGAAGGCAAGACGAGCGTAAATGATTCTTTGGGTTTCACAATGGAACCTAACCAAGTTTCAAACTTGGAGGTTTCTGAAACTGCCATGATATTAATGCTTCCGGGTGCGTGTCCTTTTTTAAAATCTGCTTCATCTCGTGTGTCAATGATTAAGCCATCGGGTTGGTGGTTCGCTTTAAATTTTATTCCCTTAAGACTCTCTTGAAGTTGGGGCGCTCCTTGTTTGTTGAGGTCAACATCAAATCCGAAATAGGAGGGAATAAAAGGTTGTCCGTCGAGCAGCGTAGCTAAAAATTCTTCTTTCGTCTGTTTTTGAAAGGCCCAATTTCCCATGCGTTCATTACCCAGAGTGCTACTATTGGCATCGCTCATGCTTTTTCCGCAAAGTGAACCTGCACCATGTGCGGGATATACTAGGGCGTTGTCAGGAAGGTCGGTAAATTTAGTTTGTAGGGTGTGGTACATCATTTCGGCAAGTACTTCACGTTTCGCCTGCATATTTCCCGCTTTTTCCCGTAAATCTGGTCTCCCCACATCGCCTATGAACAGGGTGTCACCGGTGAATATTGCTGTTTCATCATCTTCTGTAGCAACTATGGAAATGCTGTCTGGAGAGTGCCCAGGGGTGTTTAGTGCACGCAGCGTTACAGATCCCACTTGGATGCTATTACTTTCATCAAAGGATTGGTGAGGATATTCGGCTCCCAATTTTTCACTGTTGTAGATGGTGGCACCAGTTTCTTGGTGAATCTGCAAGTGGGAACTTACGAAGTCAGCATGCGGGTGGGTTTCTAGTACCCCTACGATTTTAGCATTGTTCGCTTCCGCGAAAGCGTAATATTGCTGCGGATTCCGCTCTGGATCTATAATGGCCATTTCACCTTTGCTGAGAATAGCATAGGAATAATGGGATAAAGGTTTATATTCAAATTGTTTGATGTTCATAGCTCTGTTTTTTATAAAAATACGAAAGGGAAACGCATGCTGCAGTAACCTTTGATACAATAACAGAAATTTATGATATTTCAGTACGAAGCTTAAATTTCAGCAAAACATTAAATCTCAAAAAAAAAGCGACCCTTGTAGGTCGCTTTTTCAAATTATCATTCAACTATGGAATCTATTTCAAGGTAGATGGACATACCTGATCGGTAGTGTCAATGCCAGCTTCTCTAATAGCCTTGAAACCTCCTTGAACGTCTATCAAATTATGAATACCTCTACTTTTTAAAATCGACGCGGCGATAACGCTTCTGTAACCACCTGCACAATGCACATAAAAGGTCTCTTTCTCTGGAAATTCTGACAAATGCTCATTCAATTCAGAAAGCGAAGTATGGTGTGCGTTTTTTACATGTTCAGATTGAAACTCACCTGGTTTTCTTACATCAAATACATGCGCTGTTGTTTCAGCATCTTGCAGTGCTTCTTTTAATGCTGAAGCAGGTAGCGAAGTAATGGTGTCGTATTCTTTGCCAGCCGACTTCCAAGCGTCAAAACCGCCTTCTAGATAGCCGATGGTATTATCAAATCCCACTCTTGAAAGCCTGGTAATGGCTTCTTCAATACGATCTTCGGGTGCGATGAGAACTATGGGTTGCTTCACATCTTTGATTAAATCACCTACCCATGGAGCGAAACTACCGTCCAATCCGATAAAAATAGAGCCTGGAATATGACCCTTTACAAATTCACTTTGGTGGCGTACGTCAAGAACCACTGCTCCAGTTTCATTAGCAGCAGTTTCAAAGGCATTGGGCGATAAAGCACTTTGTCCTTTTGAAATTACATCTTCAATGTTCTCGTAGCCTTCCTTGTTCATTTGTACATTCATTGGGAAATAGGCTGGAGGTGGCAATAAGCCATCGGTCACTTCCTTGATAAACTCGTCTTTCGTCATGTCAGCCCGAAGCGCATAGTTCATTTCCTTTTGATGCCCTAAGGTGTCTACTGTTTCTTTCATCATATTCTTTCCGCATGCAGATCCTGCGCCATGGGCAGGGTAGACCATAATATGATCTGCCAACGGCATAATTTTGTTTCGTAAACTATCGTATAGTGTTCCGGCTAATTCTTCTTGGGTCATGTGAGCAGCTTTCTGTGCTAGATCTGGGCGACCTACATCTCCTAGGAACAAGGTGTCTCCCGTAAAAATGGCATTATCTTTCCCGTCTTTATCCCGAAGTAAAAAAGTCGTGCTTTCCATAGTATGGCCAGGCGTGTGTAACACCACAAAGGTGAGGTCGCCCAATTTAAATTCTTGTCCGTCTTCGGCCGTAATGGCTTCGAAAGTTGGATTCGCATTTGGTCCGTAAATGATGGGTGCACCTGTTTTTTCTGACAGCGTAACATGGCCAGAGACAAAGTCGGCATGGAAATGTGTTTCAAAAATGTATTTTATCTTGGCTCCAGCTTTTTCGGCTTTATCAATATAGGGTTGTACTTCTCGTAGTGGGTCAATAATAGCCACTTCCCCCTTACTTTCAATGTAATAGGCTCCTTGTGCCAGGCATCCAGTATATATTTGTTCAATTTTCATAGTATTCAGTTTAAAGCTTTATAACAGCTTGATTATATTCATAAAATTAGTCAAAATACGTCAGTCTTTTGGTAACCAAAGTTACATGGTGAGCTCTTTATAGACAATATAAACACCCATAATTAGGACAAACCATCCGAACGCTTTTTTTAGTTTTTTCCCATCGATAAATTTATTGAGCCATATTCCGATAAAGATTCCTACAATTGATATGGCAGTAAAACTCAACAGAAACGGCCAATCGATATCCAAGTTTTGTACGTCACCCATAAATCCAATAAGTGATTTAATGGAAATTATTAATAATGAAGTGGCGACGGCCTTTTTCATGGGTAGTTTAGCCAATAGTACCAAAGCTGGAATAATAAGAAATCCACCTCCCGCACCAACTATTCCTGTAATTACACCGACTACAATACCTTCAACAATAATCAGCGGATAATTATATTGAACCTCGGTTTTCGTATCGTGTTCCTTGCTTTTATTTTTGATCATTGAAATAGAAGCCAACAGCATGATGAACGCAAAAAAGAGCATGATGGCCAAGTTCTTTGTGACCATAAATGTCCCTATTTGGAAAAGTTCGTCAGGAATGGCAGGAATGAGAAAGGCTCTGGTAAGATAGACTGCTATAAACGCAGGAATCGCAAATATTATGGCTGTTTTAAAGTCTACCATCCCTTTCAGCATGTTTTTTACAGCACCCACGAGAGACGTGGCGCCCACTACAAATAAGGAATAGGCGGTGGCAACAACCGGATTCAGCGTCAGTGCATATACTAGGATTGGAACTGTTAGAATAGAACCTCCTCCGCCTATAAGCCCTAAGACCAGTCCGATAAAAAGTGCGCCGATATATCCCAATATCTCAATGATTTCCATGTAGTTCTAAATTTGAAACAAAGGTAGGGTGTGGCTAGTGAATACTTGGTAACTGATGTTACAAGATAGGGAACAAATCATGAAAACATTTCCTTTCTGAGCACTTAGTGTATTTTATGATCGCTACATCAAGGTCCTGGATACCATTATTTAAAGGGTAAGACAGGCCTAAGATTTCCATCAAACTTTAAGTCATTCTAAAATTTATGCATCTGTTTTAGTGATCTGATGAAATACATCATAATATAGTGTTAGTGCCCTTGTTTAGAAACTTGTACAAACAAAAAAAACGCTCAAGCGAGCTTGGCGTTTTTTCTTTTGAACTTTGTTTTGTGACCTCGACAGGATTCAAACCTGTAACCTCTTGAGCCGTAATCAAGTGCGCTATTCAGTTGCGCCACGAGGCCGAAATTGCGCTACAAAAGTAATTTCCTTTGTTTGCGGGTGCAAATATATTTCTTTTTACCTTTATAGGCAAAGCCCATCTGTAAAAATATGCTCAATTTAGAAGAATACATTCGAGATATCCCTGATTTCCCAAAACCGGGAGTAGTATTTAAGGATATCTCACCCATGTTGGCCAATCCGGAGGCCCTGAATATCTGTACACAAGAATTACTCAATCTTACTGAAATGCAGGCCATTGATAAAGTGGTGGGTATTGAATCGCGTGGATTCTTTTTTGCAGCACTTTTAGCGGAACGTTTGGGCGCAGGTTTTGTGCCTATTCGTAAGCCTGGTAAACTGCCATTTGACACTTTGAAACAACCCTATACGCTAGAATACGGAATGGACACCTTGGAAATTCATGAGGATGCCATTCAAAAAGGGGAATTGGTGTTGATCCACGATGATGTACTGGCAACGGGGGGAACGGCCCAAGCCGCTTGTCGTTTGGTAGAACAATTAGGTGGTAAAATTGTGCAATGTAATTTTTTGATCGAATTATCTTTTTTGAAAGGTGCTCAGAAGCTTAAGAAATACGAAATCCGTTCGTTGCTCACATATTAGTCGAGTGCATTCTTGGTAACCCAGAGTTTATAGGCAAAAATGGCCATTTGAACTTTGTTGGCCTTTGCGAGATCCAACTCTTGTTTGGTAAAACTGGGCAATACTGCTTTGTTGATTTTAGCCAGGGTCTGAAATAGTTTCTTCTTCATACAAACAGAATAGTCCTGCAATATAGCAAGACTATTCCATTTATTGTGAGGTGTTTACTATAGATCTAATACTATGGCATCGATAGTGTCACCTTCTTTTGCATTTGAAGTAATAGACTGTTCGCTTCCCTTATTGTTGTTGCTTTGAATTTTGATTCGGGTGATCTCGCCATTCGAATTTCTTTTTACGCGGCTGTATTTGAATGACATGCCTTCACTTTCAAATTTTGCTTTGATCGCTTCAAGTTCAGCATCGGTT
>JAWWCH010000058.1:0-8248 GCA_033720575.1 Marinirhabdus sp. | reverse complement strand
TGCATGTTACTGAAGGAATCCCCCAACAGGGTGAATCCATTCAAATCGAAGATTTTAGTATTAGCATACTCGAGGTTTCAAATACGAAAATAGAATTGGTTGAAATTATTCAAAAGGAGGATAATTAAGCTTTTTATTCCCGTCCAACCGCTGAATTGGGCACTTCTTTAGCTTCTGATTGCCATGTATTTTCCATAGTTTATACCCCGACTTTTTTTTCAACAAAAGGTTTTTATAAATGGTATGAAAATGGTATTTTCGCCCACTAGTTCAAAATAGACAAACCCCTTTTTTGGTATGGTGCCATAAAGGTTTAATTCATAGATAAAATGGCAGTTTTAAACAGTATCAGAAAACGTTCAGTTTTCTTAATCATCATTATCGCGTTGGCATTGTTTTCATTTGTATTGGCCGATGTATTGCGAAATGGAGGGCTTTCTTCAGATAAATCGGTGACCAATGTGGCCACGGTAAATGGCGTAGACTTAGACCGAGTAGACTTTATGAGTAAGGTTGAAGCCCAACAAAAACAACTTCCTCCAAATGCGCCTCCAGGGCAAGCTATAAACACCGTTTATGACCGTGAAGTGAAGCGTGTGTTGCTAGAAGAGCAATACGAAGAACTTGGCTTGACCGTGCAAGAAGATCAATTGAACGATGCATTGAGCACCTATTTGGCAGGTAACCCGACCTTCCAAGATGAAACGGGACGTTTTAGCCAAGCCAAATTAGACGAGTATGTAGCCAGCATTAGAACCGATCGTGCCGCTTCACAACAGTGGGATGACTATATCAAGGGTACAAAAACTACGATTTTAGAGAACATGTACTTCAACATGGTAAAAGGTGGATTGGCATCTACCTTGGCAGACGGAGAACAAGAATATCGTTTCCAAAATGATAAGATCAACTTCGAGTTTGCATTTATTCCCTATTCAAGTATTCCAGATGAAGAAGTACCGGTTAGCGATGCTGAAATTGAAACCTACATCAGAAATCACAAAAAGGAATTTACGGTAGAACCACAAGTAGACATACAGTATATCAGCATTAATGAGGCAGCCTCTGACGAGGATGTGTCTGAAGCAGAAGCCAACATAAACGCCTTGTTGGAAGATACCGTAGAATACAACGAAGTGTCTAAAATGAACGACACCATTGCGGGATTCAGAAACACCTCAGATGTTGCAGAATTTGTGAATTCAAATTCAGAGAATCCGTACCAAGATCGATGGTTGTACAAGAAGGATATTCCTAAAGCCATAACCGATACTATTTATAATATGAGTGTTGGTACGGTATATGGCCCATATAAAGTAGATAACACACTCAACTTGAGTAAAGTGGTTGCGGTTCGACAATTGCCAGACTCAGCAAAAGTGCGTCATATCCTTATCCCAATTGGATTGAGCCAAGCAGATAGCATTACAAGAACCAAAGCACAGGCCAAAACAACGGCAGACAGTTTGTATACCATCTTACAGAGTAACAAACAGAAGTTCCCAGAATTTGTAGAGGAAATGTCATCAGACATCGCCAGTGTTGAAAAAGACGGGGTTTATGATTTCTTCCCGTACAATCAAATGGTACCAGCATTTAGAGATTTTTCTTTTGAGAAAAATGTAGGTGATATGGGCGTGGTTGAAACGCGATTCGGATATCACATTGTTGAAGTTTTAGGTCAGAAAAACCAGCAGAAAGTGATGAAAATCGCTACAGTGACCAGAGATGTTGAACCTAGCGAAACAACCTTAAACACAATTTTTAGTGAGGCGACCTCATTTGAGATGGCGGCCAAAGAAGGTGATTTTGCAGAAGCGGCCAAAACCGCAGGATACGCGCTTAAGCCGGTAAATAAAATCGGAGAGTTGGATGCAACTATTCCAGGTATAGGAAATAATAGAGCTATCGTGAAATGGGCTTTTGAAGAAGAAACTGAGGTTGGGGACATCAAGAGATTCAGCACGCCAAATGGATATGTGGTCGCACAGCTTACACGTAGAAATCCGAAAGGATTAATGAGCATTGCAGAGGCTTCAACTCGTATCACACCTATACTTCGAAAAGAGAAGAAAGCCGAACAGATCATGAAAAATAGCACCGGAAATACGGTACAGGAAGTTGCTGCCAACCACGGAGTGGGCGTGCAAAATGCTTCGGCTATTACCATGGCGGCACCAACCATTCCTGGAGCTGGAAGCGAGCCTAGTGTTGTTGGAGTTGCATTCGGAAAAGAAGTGGGCGAAGAAACCGATTTGATTGAAGGTCAAAATGGTGTGTTCAAAGTAAGAGTACTTGCTAAAAATCCTGCTCCACAATTAGATAATTATGCTTCGTTTGCGAATCAGTTGAACGATCAGGCAAAACCGACGATCAATACTAATGTGTACAACGCATTGAAAGAAGCTGCAGAGATTGAAGATAACCGAAAGAATTTCTTCTAGACAACAGCCTTCTAAACCATATAAAAGCCTCGATTTTCGGGGCTTTTTTTATAGTATCATCTCTTCAAATGGAAGAATGGTGTCATAGCCTTTTTGCTGAAAATAACGATACTTTGATGGGTCACCGGTAGCCAATATAAAATCACCTCCCCAAGCACCCAAGCTTTTCACGCATCCGGTATAATCTGAAAAGAGTTCGTCTTTTATTGGAGGAAGCTGTATGATGTTTGAAATATGCGCTTCGTGTGCCCTTAGCAATGCTTCAAAATCGGAAAGTGTATAGCAGAGCAACATTTTGTTCGAAATATCGCTGAGTTGCGAAATCTGCTGTTTTGTGGCCGGATTGTTTTGGTAGCGTTGGATGCCATCACGACTATTTTGTTTGTTGTTCCGATGCACGAAAAACAATGATGCTGTAAAGTCCCATGGCAACGTAATTTCTCGTATAGTGGGTGCACCGTTGCACTTTTCATACAAAATGGGGGCATCGTGTTGTGCGGCGGCAATATCGTATCCGCTACCTCCAAACGTTTCGGCTAACAGTTTGTAGGGGTCTACTTCGGCCCATTGGGCAATATTGTTGATTAAGGTAGATGAACTTCCCAATCCCCAATCCCGAGCAAAATCGAGATGTGCTTCCACCTCAAACCCTAGGTCAGAATTTAGAAAATCAGGGTTGAGTGCTCTTGCTTTCTGAAGGAGCGTCCATAGTGTTTTGGTAAGAGGGTCAATAGGTTCTTTTAAGACCTCCAATGTAAACCGATCGGTATACCACACTTTTCCTTGGTGATCGAAGCTCTTCCAATGTATGCTTCCGCTATCATTGGGGGTAACTTGTAGAGATTGGCCTTTTTTGGTAGGTATTGCCAATGCCGTTGCACCATCAAGCACCACATATTCACCTGTGAGAAGTAACTTTCCGTTGCTGTAAAACCGCTGTGTCAATATGATTTGTTTAGAGTAAGAGTGTCAATTGCGCAGGCGCTCTATAAATTGTGCCACCGCGCTATGCGATACGGTATGGGTCTGAAAGTGTTCTAGCGCACGTTTTTTTTCATCTTCGGAGGCTTTCAGCTGGTTGATAATATTCATCAAATGCATTTTCATATGGCCTTTCTGAATACCTACCGTCACCAAGGAGCGTACCGCAGCAAAATTCTGTGCCAATCCTGCAACTGCAACAAATTCCATGAGAGATCTGGCGCTGGGTTGTTGCAAAAGCTCTAAGGCAAATTTTGCCATGGGGTGCAAACTTGTGAGACCGCCAACCGTTCCTAGTGCCAATGGAATTTCAATCCAAAAACGGAACACCCCATCTTCAGTCTTCGCATGGGTCAGACTACTGTAATATCCGTTTTTCGCAGCATAGGCATGCACTCCGGCCTCCACGGCCCGAAAATCATTCCCAGTGGCCAGAATCACTGCGTCTATGCCGTTCATGATACCTTTGTTATGGGTTACGGCTCTCCGGGTTTCTGCTTTTGCAATAGCAATGGCTCGCACAAAGTCGGCTGCAAATTGCTCTCCAGAAATATCATGGTGTGCAAGTGCTTCAATAGGGCAACTCACTTCGGCCCGAACCAGACATTCCGGCACATAATTGGAAAGGATGCTCATCACCACTTTGGGATGGTTATTAGAAAAACGACTGTCTGCATTTGCAGCGTCTTCAAATGTGCTCGCAATTTTTTCGAGACAACTGTTTATGAAGTTGGCTCCCATCGCATCGAGGGTTTCAAAGGAAGCGTGCAACTGGAAATATCCTTCCAGCGTCTGTGATGCGTCCAATAGTTCAAGGTCTAAAAGTCCACCACCACGTGCCTTCATGTTTTTTTGAATCTCGGCGATGCTGTCGATCAATTTGGGTTTTACATCTTCAAAAAATTCAAACAATACGTCTGAGTCACCGAAATAATTGAAATGTACCTGTCCATTTTTTGTCGTTGAAATAACTTCGGCCCTGAAACCCCCTCTATCCAACCAGAATTTTGCGGCATTGCTGGCCGCAGCCACTACCGAACTTTCTTCGATAACCATGGGAATGGCGTACAGATTTCCATTGATCAAGAAGTTGGGTGCAATTCCAAAGGGCAAATAGTAGTTCGTGATAGAATTTTCGATAAAATCGTCATGCAGTTGCTGTAAAGCATCATCATCATTCCAATACTGTTCCAGCGTGTTTTTTGCGGCAGCACTATCCTTGAAATAGGTGGAAACTAGCCATTCAATTTTCTCTGTCTTCGATTTTTTTGAAAATCCGGATATGGGTTGTGTCATGCTATTAGCCGTTGAAAGCACAAATATACCATTATAGATTTTGTTGGAACCCGCTGGATATTCAAATTTAAATCGGTTCTGAGGGTGTGTGCAGATTGTATTTAACAGATAAATTGATGGAAATTAGCCGAAATTTTAGTAACATTGACATAACAAAATTTTAACAGTTTGAAATTACTTTCCCGTAACACCCTCCTCGTATTGTTCGTGCTGTCAATCACTGTTGCCACAGCACAAAAAAAAGAAATCACATTAGAAAATATTTGGGAAGGCTCCTTCCGGACCGAACGCCTGGATGCCCTTCGCTCATTGAACAACGGCAAAGAATATGCCGTGCTTAATTACAGCAGGCAACTCAGTGCCTCTACCATAGATGTGTACGATTACAAGAGTGGCAATAAGGTGCGCACCTTGGTAAGTTCTGAGGATCTACCAGGAATCAATTATATCATTTCGTACGAATTGAGTGAAGACGAGTCGAAGTTGCTCATCGCTACCCAACTCAAACAGATTTACAGACGTTCTTCTCTGGGAACCTATTATGTATACGATTTAAAGTCGAAACAACTTACCATGGTTTCAGACAAGCAAATCCAAGAACCTACCTTCAACCCTCAAGGTTCCAAAATTGCATATGGATATGACAACAATCTGTATATAAAAAACCTAGAAACCGGAGCTGAAAGTCAGATTACTACAGACGGTAAAAAGAACAGTGTTATCAACGGTATTACCGATTGGGTCTATGAAGAAGAATTTGCATTTGTACGTGCGTTCGACTGGAATAAGGAGGGCGATAAATTAGCCTATATCAAATTCGACGAAACAGACGTTCCCCGATTTTCCATGGATGTGTTTGGGGAAGAGCTGTATCCGAGTCAGCAAGTCTTCAAATATCCTAAGGCAGGTGATCCCAACGCAAAAGTGTCGTTACATCTATATGACCTATCTTCGAATAAGACTTCAAAAGTAAACCTGTCAAATTATGACAGTTACTATATTCCTAGAATCAAATGGACAAACAATCCAGATGTGCTAAGTGTACAATTGACCAATCGTAAACAAAATGTTGTAGATCTGGTTTTTGTGGATGCAAAGAAAAATACAACAACTCTTATTTTGAAAGAACGGGATGATGCTTATGTAGACATTACAGACAATCTTACGTTTTTAAATAACAATAGTTTTATTTGGACCAGTGAAAAAGATGGTTGGAACCACATCTACCATTATGACAAATCTGGCGAACTCATTAGTCAGGTAACGGAAGGGGATTGGGAGGTCACCAATTATTATGGATTTGATCAAAAAACTGGACGTATCTATTACCAAAGTACCGAAAATGGAAGTGTCAATAGAGATGTCTATTCGGTGTTGAAGAACGGGAAGAACAAAGTGCGTTTAACACAGCAAACAGGCACCAACAGCGCTTCTTTTAGTGAAGACTTTACGTATTTCATCAATACGTTCCACGATACAGAAACTCCCTATGTGTTTACGCTTCACAATGCGATTGACGGGAAATTGATTCGTGAAATCAAGAACAACAACGCGCTGAAAAGTCAATTGGCCGACTATCAAATATCCCCAAAGGAATTCAGTACGATCGAGGTTAATGGCGAATCGTTGAACATGTACATGATCAAGCCGGCCGACTTCGACCCTACCAAAGAATATCCGTTGTTCATGTACCAATATTCAGGGCCTGGATCGCAGAATGTATCCAACAGCTGGAACGGTGCGAACGACTATTGGCATCAAATGCTTGCCCAACAAGGATATATCATTGCATGCGTTGATGGTCGAGGTACAGGCCTAAAAGGGCGTGATTTCAAAAAAATGACGCAAAAGGAATTAGGGAAATATGAAGTGGAAGATCAAATTGCCGCGGCTCAACAATTGGGCGAGAAGCCATACATCGATGCCAATCGCATCGGAATTTGGGGATGGAGCTACGGAGGCTTTATGTCTAGCAATTGCTTGTTTCAGGGTGCCGATACATTTTCTATGGCCATCGCCGTTGCTCCGGTTACCAGCTGGCGCTTTTACGACACCATCTACACCGAACGGTATATGACCACCCCACAAGAAAACCCTACAGGCTACGATAACAATTCACCCATCAACCATGTAGAAAAATTGGAAGGGAAATTCTTGTTGGTACACGGTAGTGCCGATGACAATGTACATGTTCAAAATACCATGCGCTTGATAGAAGCCTTGGTTCAAGCCAATAAACAATTTGACTGGAGAATCTATCCAGATAAAAACCACGGGATCTATGGAGGCAACACACGGCTACACCTCTATACCTTGATGACCGATTTCATTAAAAATAATCTATAACCTAACTAAATAACTAACACTTACGAATATGGAATTTAAATTTGGAGGTTCAGAAATTAACCAGCGAACCGTTTTAGGCCATCCTTCGGGACTTTTTGTACTGTTCTTTACAGAGATGTGGGAACGGTTTTCTTACTACGGAATGCGCGCATTATTGGTGCTTTTCTTGGTAGCATCCATCCTCGATGAAGGAGGATGGGGTTGGGAACGTGCAGAAGCGTTGCAACTCTATGCAATCTATACTGGTTTAGTGTATGTAACCCCTATTTTTGGTGGAATTATTGCCGATATGTTAACGGGTTATCGAAAAGCGGTTGTGCTAGGTGCTTTGCTTATGACCTTGGGGCACGCATCGATGGCTTTGGAAGTGGCCGCTGATGCATTTTTCTATATAGGTCTCGGACTCTTAATTATTGGAAACGGATTGTTTAAACCGAATATTTCTTCGATTGTTGGTCAGTTGTACAAGAGCCAAGGAAAAGAGAAAGATGCCGGGTATACCATATTTTACATGGGAATCAACGCGGGAGCATTCCTAGGAATTTTGTTGTGTGGTTATATCGGAGAGAAAGTAGGCTGGCACTACGGATTCGGATTGGCAGGAATTTTTATGTTCTTCGGAATGTTACAATTCTATTTTGCACAAAAAATCTTTGGACGGATCGGACTTTCACCGAAAGGGACAAAAGATTTTGATGATGCACTGGAAAATAAATTGGAAGAAACCAAGGAAGTCATTGACGATACCATAGATGAAGCTCAAGCCAATAAGGTAAAACGTGATCGACTGATCGTTATTGGGATTTTCGCATTTTTTACCATTTTCTTTTGGTGGGCCTTTGAACAAGCGGGTGGTTCCATGACCATTTTTGCGGCCGATTATACAGATCGCGTATTGGTTGATAATGGCGCTATGATCTTTAAGATATTTAATACCTTACTCACCATTATACCGATGCTTATCATTACTTGGGTATTGATTATGCTTTTCAAGCAAACGTTCGGAAAATATGCATTGTCTAATATTTTACTGGGTACTAGTTTTGTTATAATATGGGCCATCGTTATATGGATGCTGTATAGAGAATTTACGGCAGACGCGGCTGAAGTTCCAGCTTCTTGGTTTGGAATTTTAAACTCCTTCTTTATTATTGCCTTTGCTCCCCTATTCTCTAAATTAT
>JAWWCH010000057.1:0-8273 GCA_033720575.1 Marinirhabdus sp. | reverse complement strand
TTCTGTGGTCGATTTAACCGTTCGAACTAAAAAAGGAGTTTCTTATGAGGATCTTTGTGCCATCTTTAAAAAGGAAGCGGAAGGAGCGTACAAAGGCATTTTAGCATACACAGAAGATGCTGTAGTTTCTCAAGACTTTGTGAGCAATCCGCATACGTGTAACTTTGATGCCACAGCTGGTATCGCGCTTAACGACAATTTCTTTAAATTAGTAGCTTGGTATGACAATGAATATGCCTACTCAGCCAAATTGATTGATTTGGCACACTATATTGCCAAATTGTAATTTATGATTCTAATAACCGATGGAGGCTCTACGAAATGTGATTGGATTCTAATCAACACAAAGGGTGAGGTAGTTTTAAGATCGCGAACCCTAGGGCTCAATCCGGCAGTGGTTCCTGAAGCAGAACTCGAACGGCGAATTTGCGAAAATGAAGACCTTCAATCGTACGCAGATAAAGTAACCACCCTAGATTTTTACGGGGCAGGATGTGGTACAGCCACCCCTGTTGCCATGTTAAAGAAAGTATTGGAGCATTGTTTCAAAGCTGCTGATGTCTCGGTATATGAAGATACAGTAGCTGCGGTGTATTCAGCAACCACAGAACCCGGAATTGTATGTATTTTAGGCACAGGCTCAAATAGTTGTTATTTTGATGGGAAAGAAGTGCACGCCGGACTCCCATCGTTGGGATATATCCTGATGGATGAAGCCAGTGGCAATTACTACGGAAAACGTCTCATCAGAGATTACTTCTATAATAAAATGCCTTCCGCCTTGGCGACAGAATTTGAGCAACGCTTTAATCTCGATGCCGATGTGATCAAAACGAATGTGTACCGTGAAAAGAACCCTAACATGTACTTGGCGTCCTTCGCTGAATTTATTTTCAATCCTTCGGAAGATCGACCGGTACAGATGGGAGAGATCAACGGGTACTTTTATAATTTGATCAGTGAGGGGATACGGAAATTTATAGAACGACGCATCCTATGTTTCAAAGAATCACAGCACGTACCCATTCATTTTGTGGGCAGCATTGCCCATTTCAGTGAAGATATCATAAAAGATTGCCTAAAACCCTATCAATTGGAATTGGGCACCATCGTAAGACGTCCAATAGATGGATTGATCGCCTATTACCAAGAACATAAAATTAAAACGCGATAATTGCGTTTTCTCATTAGCAATTCACCACTATGCCATTACCCACAGTTAATCCTACTTCAACCAAAGCCTGGAAGGCACTACAAGATCATTATGACGCCATTAAAGATCATCATCTGCGCGACTTGTTCAAGGCAGATCCGAATCGGGCAGCCGATTTCAGTTTGAGTTGGAAGGATTTTTATGTGGATGTTTCTAAAAATAGAATTACACCTGAAACCAGAAAGTTGTTACTGGAATTGGCAGAAGAAGTAAAACTGAAAGAGGCGATAGCCGCCCAATTTAGTGGTATGGAAATTAATGCTACCGAACAAAGAGCCGTCTTGCATACTGCCTTGCGTGATTTTTCGAATATGAAACCAGAAGTCGCTCAAGCACTTCAGAAAATGAAACAGTTCTCAGAAGGTGTTATTTCTGGAAGGGTAAAAGGGTACACTGGAAAATCCATTCAAACCATCGTGAATATTGGGATTGGAGGAAGCGACCTCGGGCCTCAAATGGTCTGTGAAGCATTGTCACATTACAAAAATCATTTGGGGTATTATTTTGTCTCCAATGTAGATGGTGATCATGTGGCAGAAGTGCTCAAGAAGGTCGACCCAGAAACCACCGTGTTCATCATTGTTTCGAAGTCGTTCACCACACAAGAGACGCTTCGCAACGCTCAGACCATACGTAATTGGTTTTTGAGACATGTACCAGAAGAGGCGGTGGCCAAACATTTCGTGGCGGTGTCTACCAATCTGGATGCTGTAGCTTCCTTCGGAATTCACCCAGAAAATGTATTCCCTATGTGGGATTGGGTGGGTGGTCGTTTTTCACTTTGGAGTACCGTAGGGTTATCCATTTGTTGCGTGATTGGCTATGACCATTTTGAAGCCCTGCTTAAAGGAGCACATGACACGGATCGCCATTTTTCGGAAACGCCTTTTTCTGAAAATATTCCAGTGGCCTTAGGCCTTATCTCTGTCTGGTATAATAACTTCTTTCAGTGTGAAACCGAAGCGGTGATTCCGTATTGTGAATCGCTCAGTAAATTGACGAATTATCTACAGCAGGCCGTGATGGAAAGTAACGGGAAAGGGGTGGGTCGAAACGGAAAACCGATAACCTATCAAACGGGAAATATAGTATGGGGTGCCACAGGAACCAATGCTCAACATGCGTTTTTTCAATTATTGCATCAAGGCACCAAATTGATACCCACCGAATTTATCTGTTTTGCTGAATCGTTGAACGGACTACAAGATCATCAGAATATGCTGTTGGCCAATTGCTTGGCACAGACAGAAGCACTTGCCGAAGGAAATGCAGATGCATCCAATCCATTTAAAAATTTCACAGGAAATAGACCGAGCACGACACTATTGATACAAAAACTTACTCCTAAAAGCTTGGGAGCATTGCTCGCACTATACGAGCATAAATTATTTGTGCAAGGAGTGATTTGGAATATATTTAGTTACGATCAGTGGGGGGTTCAATTAGGTAAAGTAGTTGCTGAGACCACGCTGGCCGCTATTGAGAATCACGATGCCTCTCTTTTGAAGCATCCTTCTACAAAAGCTATTTTCAAAAATATCTCAGAATAATCAGCTACTTTCATAGCAATTACTATTTTTATGACTCTTAACTACCTTTCGTAATCGTTACGAAATACAACCTTAAATCTTAAATTATGAGTCAAGAAGACAAGAAAATTAGCTTGCAAACCGCTATCGATTGGACCACACAGTGGCGAAGCGAAGAATCTGATTACAACTCGCACAATGAGTGCAACGCATTTTTGATTCCAGTACAAGACTTGAACGGCGTTTTAGCCGAAATGGGAAATCCGGATGATAATTCTGATGCCTGTGTTCGGGCCTATTTGGGCGTAGATCCAACAGACAATACAGAAAAATTGATCATTGTTGGTACGCAAAAGGATAGAAATGGAGTATATCGCGACTTATTGCCAACATCACAAGACAACGCTGAAGGAAATACCAACAGTATTTGGGATTTTGTGAGACCTTGTCCTCCGAGTTGTGACGATCAAAGTGCTTTGAATTAAAAATGGAGGACATTTCAGTTTATTTAGGTACACTACTAACTTTTGTTTCAAATATTCTAGCTGTACTTTATGTGATAGGCATTACCAAGCATGGTAAAGCCTATCGCTATTTTACGGGTTATCTCGTATTAATTGCCATCATACAGACTATTATGCATGTGTATGCGCAAAATGAAATGAATAATATCTTTTTGTTCCAGTATTATTTTATTGGTCAATTTATCTTTCTCTCATTATTTTATAAAGTGTTGATTCAAAAAAAATGGATACTTTGGATAATGATTATGGTACTTACGGTTTTGGGTATTCAGTACGTTGTAAACCCAGGTGCTTTTAGCAGCTATCATACCATCGGGGTAAGTGTAACTCAGAGTATCATAGTCATATATGCCGTTATTTACTATTACCTATCACTTTCAGGACGGAATTTGTTCTTGCTCATAAACACCGGTATTCTATTATATTTTATGACCAGTATTTTATATTTTGCTTCTGGTAATTTGATTATTAGCCTCGACCTGCCTAAAGGAACCCAACGATATATCAATCTCGGAAATCAAGTTTTATATGGTATATTTTTAGTCTTTGTTTTTATAGAATGGTACCGTCATTACCGTATTAAAATTAGGACAGTTGAAGAACGATCAAATTAGTAACTTCGTTCTATGCAAGACGCTTTACTCCAAAAAGACCAAATCATAACCGTCATATTAATTGCAATTTTATTGTTGCTTTTAATGTCATCTGCGATAATTGCCTTTTTTTACCTTTCTAGGAAAAAAATCACAAAGACCGAACTTGACAATGCGCGTATGCAAATCGAACATCAGCAAGAAATGCTTCGAACCACATTGCTCACACAAGAAGAGGAACGAAAACGCATAGCACAAGACCTGCACGATGCCATTAGTTCGAAACTAAATATCGTATCCTTGAACGCCAATTTCTTGACGGAAGAAACCATTTCTGTGGAAGAGGCAAATACGCTTGGCAAAAGTATTGTTGGCGTCACCAAGACAATTCTCGAGAATTCTAGACGAATTGCGCATGACTTGCTTCCACCTTCCTTAGAGAAATTTGGGCTTGGTGCTGCCTTAGATGAACTTTGTGATCAGGTACAAGAGTCAGGAATCATAAAGGTTCACACTAAATTTGCTGAAATCGGTGATGCGTTAAGTCAACATGCTAGCTTGCATATGTTTCGAATTGTACAAGAATTATTCAGCAACACCATTAAATATGCCGAGGCAAAAACCGTTCATATCACACTTGATTTCGTAGGAAACGCTGTACATTTACACTATCAAGATGATGGAAAAGGTTTTCAAATGATGGAAGGCAGTAAACCAAAAGGTCTCGGACTAACCGGAATTGAAAACCGCGCCACCATACTTGGTGCTCAAGTAGAACTCAAATCAGAAATGGGTAAAGGCATGTCGTTACACTTAACCGTACCCACCGATAAAAACAAAGATTTTGAAAATTAATGTAGTTATTGCAGATGATGAAGAACTCTTTAGAGTCGGAATAGCCCATATATTCTCTCGAGACCCGGACATCACAGTGGTGCATCAAGCAGAAAATGGACAAGATCTGGTTGACTATCTGAGTCGTGCCGATAGGTTGCCGGACGTGGTGATTACCGATATTAAAATGCCAGAGTTGAATGGGGTTGAAGCCACCAAACGCATCCGTCGAGATTTTCCAGAAATAGGCATCATCGCGCTTACCACCTACAACACCAAACCCTTCATTAGAAATATGATTGACGTTGGTGCCAGCGCCTACCTGGTAAAGAACTCTACGCCCGCACAGGTAATTCATACCGTGAAACAAGTGTTTTACAACGGCTTCTACTATGATAAAATGGTGATGGAAATTTTAAATAAAAAATATTCGGGTACTGGCGAGCACAAATCACATTATGACACGGAGTTTTTAACCGAACGTGAAGCGGAAGTATTAGAATTGATCTGCAAACAATACAAAACATCAGAGATAGCCAAGAAGTTGTATATCAGTCCACGAACGGTTGAGGTACACCGTAAGAATTTACTGTTAAAGACGGGTGTGAAGAATATCGCCGGTCTTGTAATTTTTGCCATCCAAAATGATTTGGTGCCCCCAATCATTATTGATTAGTAGAACTGCTCGATCTACGGCAAATAGGACAGGGTTAACAATCACTGATATTGACCTGAACGGCCAAACCTCCTTCGCTCGTTTCCTTATATTTTGAAGTCATATCCTTTGCGGTTTCCCACATGGTGGCAATCACTTTGTCCAACGGTATTTTCACGTCTTTCGGATCTCTATCCAGGGCCATCTCACAAGCATTGATCGCTTTAATGGCACCCATGGCATTGCGTTCAATACATGGTATTTGCACCAATCCCGCAATAGGATCACAGGTGAGGCCCAAATGATGTTCCATTGCGATTTCAGCAGCAATGAGCACTTGCGCGGGTGTACCACCCATAAGTTCAGTAAGTGCCGCAGCAGCCATGGCCGATGAAACTCCGATTTCTGCTTGGCATCCGCCCATTGCAGCGCTTATGGTTGCATTTTTCTTGAACAAGCTCCCGATTTCACCCGCGGTCAACAAAAAGCGCTTGACATCAGCAAAATTGCCGTCGTGGTTTTCAATCACCAAATAATACATGAGAACAGCGGGTATCACACCCGCACTTCCGTTAGTAGGGGCCGTGACCACTCGTCCAAGTGATGCGTTCACCTCATTCACTGCTAACGCAAAACAGCTCACCCACTTCAGGATTTGCCTAAATTTGACCTCTGTATTTCTGATCGCGGCAATCCATTCAAATTTATCTGAATACGGAGTTTCCCCTTTTAATCGTTCATGGGTTTCAAAGGCACGTCGCTTAACGTTCAATCCTCCAGGTAGAATACCTTCGGTATGGCAACCAATGTACATACTCTCTAGCATCACTTCCCAAATATCGTTCAGTTTTGCATCAATTCTGTCTGGATCTCTCAGCGAAAGTTCATTGGTGAGTACCAATTCGCTAATTGAAATATTATCGGCCGTACAATGTTCCAACAATTCTGTTGCTGTAGCAACTTTGTAAGGGAAGCTATTGAATTTTTCTTTTTGTCGTTTCGCTCGTTTCCGTTCCTTTTGAACTACAAATCCGCCGCCTATAGAATAATAGGTATCCTTTGTTTTTTTCCCGTTTCGAAGGGTGGCTTCAAAGGTGATTCCGTTAGGGTGGAACTCTAAAAACTTTCTGTTGAATTTTATGTTCTGCTGGAAGTCAAAGGCAATTTTCTTTTCATTGTTCAGTTTAAGAATATGGTGCTTTTTGAGCGCATCTATTTCAGGTTGGATTTGTTCGATATCACAGGTAACGGGGTCTTCACCCATCAAGCCCATGACTACGGCGATGTCTGTAGCGTGCCCTTTACCAGTTAAGGAGAGCGAGCCATATAGGTTTACCTGTATGGAAGCAACTCCGGTAAATTGTTCCCGTTGCTGCAATTTTTTTAGCCACAAGTTGGCGGCACGCCAAGGGCCAAGGGTGTGTGAGCTTGAAGGCCCTACACCGATACTGAGCATATCGAAGACACTGATACTTTCCATAGTTGAAATTTTCAGAGCAAATATAAGATAGTATTGGGTTTGATGGTGATTTGTAGGCGTATTATTGTCTTCTATTGGCGAGTAGTGGAGGAGGCTCTCCTGTAAAAGGGTTCCAGCGGCTTATACTTTTTGCTCCCATGCCGGCTGCTTTAATGACCGCACGGTCTCCGTAGCGTTCCCGCATTTTGTCCATCGCCTGATAGAGGTTGATTATTTTTTCATTGTCGTCAAACAAATCAATTTGTTGTCCGCCCTCTACCAGATGACTAAAGCGAACACCCACCAAGCGAACCAATAGCCGTCGTTGATATAAATTTTTATACAGATCCATGACCACAGGTATAATTTTGTGGTCTGCAGCACTGTATGGAATGCGTCGCTGTTGGGTATAGGTTTGGAAATCTGAAAATCTTATTTTGAAGGTCACACAAGCAGTAAGCTTATTACCGCGCCGCAATTGGTAGATCAGATTTTCGGCCATGGCAATGATGATGCTTTCCAGCTTTTTCACATCAGTGGTGTCACGGTCGAAGGTACGTTCGGTAGAGATAGACTTTCGCTCTGAGTATTGTACCACAGGGCTGTTATCGATGCCATTCGCTTTTTTCCAGATTACTTGTCCATTTTTTCCAAACACCTTCGCCATCATTTCAATGGGCATTTCTTGGATGGTCTGTATGCGTTTAATCCCCAAATCGCACAGCTGCCGATAGGTCACTTTTCCTACCATGGGTATTTTTCCTACGGAAAGCGGGGAGAGAAAGGGTTTTTCAGTGCCTTTGTTCACATACATTTTGTTGTTGGGCTTTGCTTCTCCTGTGGCTATTTTGGAAACGGTCTTGTTAATAGAAAGGCCGAATGAAATGGGCAGGCCCGTTTCATTGATGATACGATCTCTCAACTCAGAAGACAATTGGTGGCACCCGAAGAATTTGTCCATTCCCGTAAGGTCGATATAGAACTCATCTACCGAAGTTTTTTCATAGAGCGGGACGCTTTCCTTGATGATTTCTGTGACGTCGTTTGAAAATTTGCTATAAATGCCCGAATTTCCACGAACCACGATAGCCTCAGGGCACAACTGTTTTGCAAGCCGCATGGGCATAGCAGAGTGTATCCCGAATTTTCGCGCTTCATAACTGCAGGAGGCTACTACACCGCGATCTGTAGTACCGCCAATGAGCACGGGTTTGCCGTTGAGTCTGCTGTCTAACAAGCGTTCGCATGACACAAAAAAGGTGTCTAAATCCATATGTACGATGTGCCGTTCTTTCACTGATTTCTTAGGGTGTCTGTTTTAAATTATACGAACTGACAATTCACCACGTGGCAAAGAAGTCAAGTATTCCTGAAAAATGTATTCTTTTCACTACTCACTACTCACTACTCACTACTCACTACTCACTACTCACTACTCACTACTCACTACTCACTACTCACTACTC
>JAWWCH010000056.1:0-8377 GCA_033720575.1 Marinirhabdus sp. | reverse complement strand
TTTCCGTTTACATCTAATACAGCTACCTTCATTATTTCTGAATCATTACGTAAGCGTTTTTGTGACCTGGCACACAGCCTTTCACAACAAGTAGGTTCTTATCAGCCACTACTTTTAACACTCTCAAGTTTTGTACTTTCACCTTTTCGTTCCCCATTTGGCCGGCCATTCGCATTCCTTTGAATACTCTTGCAGGATACGATGCCGCTCCAATAGAACCTGGTGCTCTTAAACGGTTATGCTGACCGTGGGTCGCTTGACCAACACCGCCGAAACCGTGACGCTTTACTACCCCTTGAAACCCTTTACCTTTGCTCGTTCCAGAAACATCTACGAACTCACCTTCAACAAAGTGTTCTACAGTGATAGTATCACCTAATTTATACTCCTCTTTAAATCCTTGGAATTCGGCGACTTTGCGTTTTGCAACAGTTCCTGCTTTCTTGGCGTGGCCTTCGGCAGCTTTGTTTGCAGTCTTCTTGTCATCGAAACCAAGTTGAAGAGCTTCATACCCGTCAACCTCATCGGTTCTGACTTGGGTAACAACACAAGGCCCTGCTTCAATAACGGTACACGGAATGTTCTTTCCGTTCTCGTCAAAGATGCTGGTCATCCCTATCTTTTTTCCAATTAACCCAGACATATTTATCTATTTATTGATTATTAAATTTGAACGTGGCTCTCGCTACATTCTTTGTTATTTGTATTTACATGAAACGGGGTCAAAATAAATTCGACCCCGAATGTTATTTTGTGTTCCGTTTTTCCCTTGCTTACAAGCTCAGGACATGTCTTCCGAAATCTACTTCGGAATGGTACTTATACCTTGATCTCTACCTCAACCCCACTTGGCAACTCTAACTTCATTAGAGCGTCAATTGTTTTTGAAGAAGAACTGTAGATGTCCAACAGTCTCTTGTAAGAGCTCAACTGGAACTGTTCTCTACTCTTCTTGTTCACGTGTGGAGAACGCAATACTGTAAAGATTTTCTTGTGTGTTGGTAATGGAATTGGACCCGTTACAACAGCACCGGTACTTTTTACGGTCTTTACGATTTTTTCAGCAGATTTGTCCACTAAACTATGATCGTAAGATTTTAATTTAATTCTTATTTTTTGACTCATTGCTGAAATATTATGCGTTAGCGGTTCCTCTTGCTGCAGCGATTACTTCTTCTGAAATGTTAGAAGGAGTTTCTGCATAATGTGAAAATTCCATTGTTGATGTAGCACGACCTGATGAAAGGGTACGTAATGTGGTTACATATCCGAACATTTCAGAAAGTGGCACTGTAGCCTTCACGGTCTTAGCACCTGCACGGTCTCCCATGTCACTTACCTGACCACGTCTTCTGTTAAGGTCACCTACGATATCACCCATGTTCTCTTCAGGTGTAATTACCTCAAGTTTCATAATGGGCTCCATGATCACGGCCTTTGCAGCCTTAGCAGCATTCTTGAAACCAAGTTTTGCAGCCAATTCGAAAGACAATTGATCAGAATCGACATCGTGATACGAACCATCTGTTAGTGTAACTTTCATAGAATCTACCTCATAACCAGCCAACGGTCCATTGACCATGGCCATCTTGAAGCCTTTTTCTACTGAAGGAATAAATTCCTTAGGAACGTTACCTCCTTTGATAGCAGATTCGAATACTAAACCTTCAGCACCTTCCTCTGCTGGCTCTAACGTAAATACGATATCTGCGAATTTACCACGACCACCAGACTGTTTCTTGTATACTTCTCTGTGCTCTGCTTTTCTTGTAATTGCTTCTTTGTACTCTACTTGCGGCTGTCCTTGGTTTACTTCAACCTTGAACTCACGACGTAGACGATCTACAATAATATCCAAGTGAAGCTCACCCATTCCAGAAATAATAGTCTGTCCTGAAGATTCATCTGTACGTACTGTAAACGTTGGATCCTCTTCTGCCAACTTAGACAGCGCCATACCCAATTTATCAACATCTGCTTTGGTCTTCGGCTCAACCGCGATACCGATTACCGGATCTGGGAAGTCCATAGATTCCAATACAATTGGATGTTTTTCATCAGACATGGTATCACCAGTCTTGATGTCTTTAAATCCTACTGCTGCTCCAATATCTCCTGCTTCAATAAAATCGATCGCATTTTGTTTATTCGAGTGCATTTGGTAGATACGAGAGATACGCTCTTTCTTTCCAGAACGATTGTTCAGGATATAAGAACCAGCATCTAAACGACCAGAATACGCACGGAAAAATGCCAAACGCCCAACGAATGGATCGGTAGCAATCTTAAATGCCAATGCAGCAAAAGGTGCAGTTACATCTGGCTTTCTAATTTCTTCTTTACCTGTATCAGGATTAACTCCTACAATACCTTCCTTATCAACAGGTGATGGCAGGTAACGACAAACAGCGTCCAATAAAAACTGAACTCCTTTGTTTTTGAAGGCAGATCCACAGATCATAGGAATGATAGCCATATCCATTACGGCAGCACGAAGCGCAGCATGCACTTCATCTTCAGTAATAGAATCTTCATCTTCCATGAATTTCTCTAAAAGGTTCTCGTCATACGTAGCAACCTCTTCGATAAGCATCGCTCTATATTTACGAGCTTCAGCCTTCATATCTTCAGGAATATCGATCACGTCGAACGTAGCTCCCTGTGTTTCGTCATGCCACACAATGGCGCGGTTCTTCACAAGATCAATGATTCCTTTGAAGTCCATTTCATCACCAATGTTCAATACAATGGGTACAGCATTAGACTTCAACATATCTTTTACCTGTTGACATACCGCCAAGAAGTTAGAACCCTGACGGTCCATCTTGTTCACAAAACCAATACGAGGTACTTTGTAATTGTCTGCTAATCTCCAGTTCGTCTCAGACTGTGGTTCAACACCATCTACCGCACTGAACAAAAACACCAATCCGTCAAGTACACGCAATGAACGATTTACCTCAACGGTAAAGTCAACGTGACCAGGAGTATCAATAATATTGAAGTTGTAATCTTTTGTTTCAGGTGTAGGCTCGGCGTTCTCCAATGGGAACTTCCAGGTACATGTAGTAGCGGCAGAAGTAATGGTAATCCCTCTTTCCTGCTCTTGCTCCATCCAGTCCATGGTAGCCGCACCATCGTGCACCTCACCAATTTTGTGGCTCACCCCTGTATAATAGAGGATACGCTCTGTTGTTGTGGTTTTACCGGCATCAATATGCGCAGCAATACCTATATTTCTTGTAAATTTTAAATCTCTTTGTGCCATTTTTTAGAATCTGAAATGTGAGAATGCTTTGTTTGCTTCGGCCATTTTGTGTGTATCAACACGCTTTTTAACGGCAGCACCTTCCTCTTTAGCAGCTGCTAAAATTTCTGCAGCAAGTTTCTGTGCCATAGATTTTTCGTTACGCTTTCTTGCATAACCGATCAACCACTTCATTGCGGTAGAAATCTTTCGGTCTGCGCGAATCTGCATAGGAATTTGGAACGTAGCACCACCTACTCGGCGGCTACGAACCTCTACGTGAGGCATAACATTAGAAAGCGCATCTTTCCAAAGTTCTAGTCCTGTTTTTTCTTCGTCTGTTTTCTTTTCTTCTACGATATCAATTGCATCGTAAAATACTTTAAAAGCCACCGATTTTTTTCCGTCCCACATCATGTTGTTGACAAAACGTGTCACCAATTGGTCGTTAAACCTTGGATCTGGCAAAAGCGGTCTTTTTTTGGCCTGTCTTTTTCTCATTTCTTCGTTTTAAATAAGTTTAAAATTACTTCTTAGGGCGTTTTGCACCGTATTTAGATCTACGTTGTGTTCTACCTGCAACACCAGCGGTGTCTAAGGCGCCACGAACGATATGATATCTAACTCCCGGTAAATCCTTTACCCTTCCGCCTCTAACCAATACTATCGAGTGCTCTTGTAGGTTGTGACCCTCACCTCCGATGTATGCGTTCACCTCTTTACCATTTGTTAACCGAACACGAGCAACTTTACGCATTGCTGAGTTTGGTTTCTTAGGTGTAGTGGTATATACACGCGTACACACACCGCGGCGTTGCGGGCACGAATCTAAAGCAGCCGATTTACTCTTCTTGGTTATTTTGGCTCTTCCTTTTCGTACTAATTGTGAAATAGTTGGCATAAAATCCTTGTTATACTTAAATTAATGATATAATTACCCCATAAAAGGGCGTGCAAAGGTAGAATTTTTATTTTATATTTCAAACACGATCTCATTTATTTTACAAACGTTTTTAATAACTTGATAAGGGGCATATGAAAATCACTTCTGAAACGTTAGTTTTACAGGCCAAAACGGTTGCTTTTTGAAGTTAGTTTTCTACATTTTACTCTACCTTAATATATATGCACTATCTCAAAATGATTTGGTTGCCCAGCAATTATACCTAGAAACTACAACTGAAAAACCGCAATTTAAGACCCTCACAGACAGCCTTCAAGAGAATTCAGCATTTCAGGATTACAACAGCCTAAAAGAAGAAGCAGATACCATCAAAAGCAAATTACTCCGGAAGGGTTATCTCGCCGCCACCCTTCGATCATTGTCAGCCACCAATGACTCCACCTATCTGGCCACTTACAGCCTTGGAAAAAAATCAGACGTCATCAAGGTATATTACAGCCCAGAGCAATTTACAGAACGGCAACTCAGAACGGTATCAAGCGATGTAACCGAATCGTATTTCATACTTCGAATTGAAACCGCAGAACAATCATTACAAAAGCTGAACACGCTTCTCACTGATACCGGCGACGCGTTTGCGCGATTGCGACTAAAGAACATTCAACGAGTTGCTAACGAAATACACGCTGACGTATCGATTGAAACCACATCAAAACGAACCATAGATTCGATCGTCATCAAAGGCTACGAAAAATTTCCAAGATCATTTTTAAAAAATTACGCTGGCATAAAAAAAAACAAACCCTTCAGTCGAAGTAAATTGTTGAAGCAAAATACCATTCTAGACAATCTCGGTTTTGCAAAATCAACAAAGGCACCCGAAATACTTTTTCGAGAAGAAAGCACCACTGCATATTTCTATCTTGAAAAATTGAACAACAATCTATTTGACGGCATTCTAGGTTTTGCAACTGACGAAACCTCCCAGCGACTCCAACTGAATGGATACATCAATCTGGAACTCAACAACAATCTCAATTATGGTGAACAACTCATAATCAACTACAAAGCAGACGGCAACGAGCAACAAAACTTCAGAGCTAAAGCTACTATGCCCTACGTGTTGCAATCTCCTTTTGGCCTAGGACTAGAATTAAAAATCTTTAAAAGAGACAGCACCTTTGTCACTACCGAACAACTGATTCAAGCCACCTATCAAGTTAATCCCATTTCAACGATTCGTACCGGTTATAAAAGCTATGAGAGCAGCAACCTGCTTGACCTCGCAATCGTAGGAAGCCCTATAGAAGATTATGATTCGAAATTCTTTTTAGTAGGGGGTACCGTGACCCTACCACAGAACTCAAGTCTTTTTCCAGTGAAATCATTCTTGGATATCGATACGGAAATTGGCGAGAGAGAAAGCAAAGGACTTCAAGAAGATCAAATACGTGTATTTGCCAGAGCCAGCCACATATTCAATTTGAACCCGACAAATTCGCTCTATGTGCAAAACGCCACTGGCGCATTATTTAGTGATTCTTTTTTCACCAATGAACTTTTCAGATTCGGCGGCATCAATAGTATACGCGGTTTTAACGAGAACAGTATAGATGCCTCCCTCTATTCAGTTCTAAATTCCGAATATCGATATATACTAAACCCGGGCTTGTACATACACAGCATCATTGATTTAGGTTACTTCGAGAACGAAGTAATGGATCAAAAAGAAAAGCTGTACAGTTTCGGCCTAGGCCTCGGTTTACAGACCAGAGGCGGGCTTTTAAAGTTTAATATTGCCAACGGAAATTCTGAAAATCAAGATTTTAGGTTTTCCAATACAAAAATACACTTGAGCCTTAGTTCAAGATTTTAAGAAATGCTAACAATAGCTTCACATTCAGATTAAAAAAAAACCAAATTTTAAGTTTAAAAAGTTGTGTAATTAACTTTTTATTGTGATTTTTGGCATTGGCTAATTCAAATAAATTATAAAATGAGAACAAAGTTTAGTGGAATTTTAACGCTATTATTAGCGTTAGTAGTGCAACTCACGTTCGCACAAGAAAAAACAATCTCCGGTACGGTGACCGACAATGACGGGCTGCCACTACCAGGAGTTAATATCATCGTAAAAGGTACGAGCAATGGAACCCAGTCGGATTTTGATGGAAACTATTCCATTTCCGCGAACACGGGTCAGCGGCTTGTTTTCAGCTACGTTGGTTTTAAAACTACCGAGCGCGCCGTAGGTGCAGCAAATAGTATCAACGTCCAAATGGAAGAGGATGCTGCTGTATTGGATGAGGTAGTGGTAACTGGATATGGTATTCCTAGAGAGAAGAAAGCTCTTGGATACGCAGTTAGCACGCTAGAGGCCGAAGCTGTGGAGAACAAACCAGAATCGGATGTAGTTAGAACGCTGAACGGTAAAGTTGCCGGTGTACAGATTACAGGTACTGGTGGTGCCACAGGATCTGGTACAAACTTTATCATTCGATCAAAGAGTTCGATTAATGGTGACAACCAACCACTTTTTATTGTGGATGGAGTTCCTTTTGACGGTAGTACCAACAACCAAACTGGATTTGGCGGTGGTAACTCTGTTACTAGTAGCCGTTTCCTTGACTTAGATCCAAACAACATTGAAAAAGTACAAATCTTAAAAGGTCTTAGTGCTGCAGTACTTTACGGTCAGCAAGGTCGTAACGGGGTAGTATTGATTACAACCAAAAACGGTAGTAGAAAGGACTTGAATAAGAAATTTGAGGTGTCACTATCTCAATCAGTTTACATTACTGAAATTTCAAATTTAGCAGAATACCAAGACACTTACGGTCAAGGAGCAAACAACGGTTTGGATCCAGGATTTGTAGGGAACTGGGGATCACGATTTGATCAAAATTTATTGATCGCTCACCCATATGCGTCGAAAGGAGACATTTTCCCACAATTCGCCGATTTGGAAATCCCTTATAGAGCTGCAAAAGACAACGTAAAAGATTTCTTTAGAACTGGTATTGGTAATACTACTTCTGTTAACGTTTCTGGTTCTCCTGGAGATGGTGGAAGTCGATACAACATCAACTTTGGATATACCACAGAAGACGGATACATTCCGAATAACGGATTGACTCGTTACAATATTGGTATGGGTGGTTCTACTAAACTATCTAACAAGTTTTCTTTTGACGGAACTGCTAACTTTAGTAATGTTCGTGTGAATACTCCACCAATTGCAGCAAACAACGCAGCAGGTGCGATTTCTATTTTTGAAAGATTGTTGTTCATTCCAAGAAACTTGGATATCAACAACCTACCTTACGAGAATCCAAATGACAACAGTAGTGTTTACTACAGAGATGACCAAGAAAACCCATTGTGGTTGGTGAACTATGCCGGTTTAGAACAAAAAACGAACCGTTTCTACGGTAAGTTGCAGAGTGCTTATGAAGTATCTGATAACTTCTTGATTTCGTACCGTTTTGGATTAGATACCTATGTAGAGAACCAAGAGTTCCGTGTTGCTAAAGGAAACACAGAGCCAACCTACATCAACGGTTATTTGCGTACAACAGAAGGAACCAATTTCATTTATGACCATAACCTTAACTTTAGTTTAAGTAACATTGCTCTTGCAAACGACTTTAACTTCAATGCACAGTTAGGTTTCAATGCGAGAAGAGATACTTATTCACAGTTTGGTCAATCAAGTACAAACCAATTGGTGTTTGGTTTCTTTAACCACAACAACTTTACTTCACAGACTAACGATGATCCTGTATCAGGTAACTTAGATCGACGTGCTGAAAGAAATATTCTTGGAGCATACGGACAGTTGGAGTTTGACTACGGAAACTTCTTATTCTTGACGTTATCAGGTAGAAATGACTGGGCTTCAACATTAGAGTTGGAAAACCGTTCTTTATTCTATCCTGGAGCTTCTATATCATTTGTGCCAACTGGTTTAGATGGTGTTAGTACTAGCGGCGCTTTAAATCTTTTGAAGTTTAGAGCAGGTTATGGTACTTCGGCTCGTTTCCCGAACCCTTATAACACAAGAGCTGTATTGTCTACTACTGCGAATGCGTTTATTCGTCCAAGTGGTGATTCTACTCCGATTAACTCTTTACCAGCAACTGCACCAAACCCAAATTTACAGCCTGAGCTTCAGAAAGAATTTGAAGTAGGTGTTGAAGCAGAGATGTTCAGCCGTAGATTGGTAC
>JAWWCH010000055.1:0-8407 GCA_033720575.1 Marinirhabdus sp. | reverse complement strand
GCCAATTCGTAAGCGCCAGCGGCTATGCCCAAGGCTTGGGCTGCAATTCCTATTCTACCACCACTCAAGGTCTTCATGGCAAACTTAAAGCCGAATCCATCCTCGCCAATTCTATTTTCCTTTGGAACTTTAACATCGTTGAAGTTCAACGTGTGGGTGTCGCTTCCACGGATTCCCAATTTGTCTTCTTTCGGGCCTACTTCAAAACCGTCCCATCCTTTTTCAACAATAAATGCATTGATACCACGGTGCTTTTTTTCCTTGTCGGTTTGTGCAATTACCAAGTAGTAATCGGCCGAACCACCATTGGTGATCCAGTTCTTTGTTCCGTTAAGGATATAGTGATCTCCTTTGTCGATAGCCGTGGTGCGTTGTGACGTTGCATCACTTCCTGCCTCAGGCTCACTCAAGCAAAAGGCTCCAATTGATTCCCCTGTTGCCAATTTCGTCAGGTACTTTTGCTTTTGCTCTTCTGTGCCATAAGCTTGTAGTCCGTAGCACACCAAAGAGTTGTTCACAGAGACAATCACTGAAGAAGACGCGTCGATTTTACTGAGCTCTTCCATGGCGAGCACATAGCTTACTGTGTCCATTCCACCACCACCGTACTTCGGGTCTACCATCATTCCTAAGAACCCCAGTTCGCCCATTTTTTTCACTTGTTCCGTTGGGAATTCCTGTTTGTTGTCACGTTCAATTACGCCAGGAAGTAATTCTGTTTTAGCGAAATCACGAGCGGCGTCGCGTATCATTTCATGTTCTTCGGAAAGTGAAAAATCCATAGTATCTTTTTTAAGCAATTAGTAATAAAGGCCACAATTCTTTGTCGATGCTTCAGAAATGCCGTGCAAAGATACCTCTATTATGGTAAATCTCAAATTCCAAATCCTAATTTCCAAGGATTTGCAATACAATTAAGCCCCCTCTTAAATTTACCATTGCAATTGAGGCGCTTTTCGATCAACTCTGCGTACTTTTAACATACAAATTATGAATTTGAAGAAATCTGTGTATAGCGTAATTGGAGTGATGTCGGGAACATCGCTTGACGGTATTGACTTGGCCGAAGTTACTTTCCGCTTTGAGGATTCAGGGGTTGTTCAATATGAGTTCGGTGCATTCCAAACGGTTCCATATCCTGATGCATGGAAATATAGCTTAAAGGAGGCTATTCATTATTCCGAAGGAAGAATACGTGGCCTGAATACCGAATACACGAGATATTTGGCATCGGTTGTCAACACCTTTATAAAAGAATACTCAATTGTTGAACTTGATGCCATCTGTAGCCATGGTCACACGATTTTTCACCAACCCGACAAAGGCATTACCCTGCAAATTGGCAATTTACCTGAATTGGCAACATTGCTGAAGCAACTCGTAGTATGCGATTTTAGAGTGCAGGATGTAGTGCTTGGCGGACAAGGAGCGCCGTTGGTTCCCGTGGGAGATCAACTTCTGTTCTCGGAATTTGATTATTGTCTTAACCTAGGAGGCTTTGCGAACTGTTCGTTCCAGCTACATGACGAGCGTATCGCATATGACATCTGTCCTGTGAATATTGTCTTGAATCGGTTGGCGGAAGCGTTAGGGGTGCCGTACGATGATGGTGGACAAATAGCGAAGAACGGAACGGTAAATGCGATTCTGTTGGATGCTTTGAATGCCAATTCCTATTATCAAAAACAACCCCCCAAATCGTTAGGACTCGAATGGGTAGCAACACAGATCTTCCCCGAGCTCGAGGCTAGCGTGATTTCAACAGAAGACAAAATCGCCACAGTTACCGAACACATTGCCATTCAATTGGCGGCCAATTTTAAACCACATAGTAGTGTGTTGGTCACGGGTGGTGGCGCATATAATTCTTTCCTATTAGAATCCGTTAGCTATCATAAAGACCTGAAATTGAAAGTTCCCGAACCCCAGCTTGTCGAATTTAAGGAGGCCCTCGTTTTCGCAGTGTTAGGAGTATTGCGGTTGCGCGGTGAAGTAAACTGTCTCGCCAGTGTTACCGGCGCTGAGCGGGATCATAGTAGCGGACAAATATTTCAGTACGAATCGTAGAGATTGTATCTTTGTAGTGCTATGACCAAGAAAAAATCCAAAAAACCCGATCAAGTTGTATTTAACGAGGAAAAGGAATCGTACGATGCGGCCTTAAAACCCTACAGCACAAACCTCGGTGCTCCAGCCATACAAATTGATGATATTACGACTTGGAAGAACACCAACGTCAATAAGGTAAACCATCATTTTAAAACCAAGTTTGAAAATCTGCGCAAGGAATATCAGGCGATGATGGAATCTTTTGAACACAATCACCTTATTTATACGGCAAAATTCAGTTTTGAACCCGTAATTGGAGCGCCGTACCATTTGTATCGGGATAAAAGTGGAGATCCCTTTTTATCGATTATTTCACCTTCTGAATGTAATTGGGACTTCGTTGGAACCTTTGTCCTGAATACCGATAAGGTTTGGCAAGCTTTGGACAACCCCTCAACGAAAGATTAGTCCATGATTTCACTCAAATGACTCGCATCGCCAGTCATTTCCCAATGGCCTAGGCTAATCGGGATATTTCCAATTCGATTCAACGTATCAAAAAATTCTTTAAGAACGAAAGGTTCATTTTGGTCTTCTTTCATTTTGGCATAATCGGCCATGGCCTGCTCCAATAAAAATTTTCCGGTAATGTAACTCGTGCCATAGCCGGGCTGTCTCAAATACAAATGTTGTTCGAAGATCAGCAGCTCTTTTTCCGTTTTCATCCAGCCTCTCGGGGTGTACTCCGAATGAATTCCACCCGCTTCTTCCATGGTCATTTCGTTCGCATGCGCATACAACGAACCCAAGCCTCGCGCCGCACGCTGGGCAATCATGATGTACACAATCTCTTTGGTTCGAGGGCTGTCGTCATACCATCCCGCCTGCATAAAGATTTCTTCAACTGCAGTTGCCGTACCTTCATTTCGAGAATCGAAAATATTATACAGCAACGGGCCTCGACGAACTTCCCTAGCGTTCGGTTCATTTTCCATTCGGGCCAGTTCAAACCAATGGTAGAAATGTGAATACAACGGTCTGGGGTCATAATGCTGCCCTATTCTGAAAAAATTTCGCTCCTCTTCCGGAATGTAAGATCCCAGCTGTGCGTAAAGCGCAGGTTTAAAATAGGGCTTTACTGTTACGATATCTTCCTCATCTAAAAACTGCAAGAAACTTTCGGCAGCCGATTTGGCGAGTGCGTCATACGCTTCTGGAGAACCTGCCGCGGTTAACTTCGGAAGATTTCTATTGCGGTGTTCTTCCAGCTTTAGGGACGTCCAAGCGCGGGCCAATTCCCGTTCTAGCAATAATACTTCATCTTCCCAAGTCATGGGCACCAGATGTACATTTTGTAGATACCAGGTATAGTTTTCTTTGCCGATTCCTGAGGGGCCGTTCTTCGATTTCGATTTCATTTCCAGCCAAATCGTAAAGCTGTTGGTCGCCTCTAGGGCTTGGTCCACTGCTTTTTTTAGAGCTTTGTCATTTTTCACATCCTCCTGTTTTTGAAGGTCTCGCAAGACCTCTGCCTGTTCCTTGATGTCTCGAATACCAGTGATCCAAAGGTCTCGAGCGTTTCCTGTAAGATTCTTCGTGGCCTGATCGTATAGGGGAGGTATTACGGCTAGATCATTGATCAATCTATTTTTTTCCTCTTCCGATAGCGGAAATTGATAGCTCCAAAGTTCGGTCACGGCATGGTGGGTAGGCCCTTCATGTGCGGGTACATCACTTTTGTAGGTCCATACACTTTTATAAAACGCCGGATCACGTGCCCAAGGTTTTAGAACACGACGATTGAAATCGTACCCATTCATTTCAGCCCAAATCAACATCCAATCTACTTTGTTCGGTGTGCTCCATCCAACAGTGTCTATGGCTATCAATCTCGATCTTAGGGCTTTAAATTGTGGTTGGCGCTGCTTAAAGGTGCTTTCAGAATAATCGGGCGCTCCATTCTTCATAGGAGGTGTTTCGAAGCTCCGCCAGTCGTTGAATAGTGTTATTAAATTGTTATTTTCTTTGGAAGAATTAGTTTCCTCTTGGGCAAAAAATAAAGCAGGAGAAGCGATAAGTAGCAGTATGGTTAGAATCTTTTTCATGTTGATGTTGTCTTTTCCTTAAAAGTACACAAATTCACCGAAACGAAGGTTTCCTTAAAATACCGCTAAAAGACCGTGGCTCTTTTCGCAAAATAGTATATTTGTAAACTTTTGAGATCAACCGCAATCCAGCATTTGTTTATGAAAGAATTATTGAAAAAATACGAAGAAAAGGAACCTGAAATTGTTTTTCATTGGAACGACCCTGAAACAGAAGCGGAAGGTTGGACTGTGATCAATTCACTTCGCGGTGGGGCTGCAGGAGGGGGAACCCGTATGCGTCCAGGATTGAACGAAAACGAAGTGCTTTCATTAGCCAAAACCATGGAAGTGAAGTTCACTGTATCGGGTCCAGCCATCGGAGGTGCCAAATCAGGCATCAATTTCGACCCGAGTGATCCTCGAAAGAAAGGTGTTCTAGAGCGCTGGTATAAGGCGGTTTCACCATTGCTGAAGTCATATTACGGAACAGGAGGCGACTTGAATGTGGATGAAATCCATGAAGTAATTCCGATCACTGAGGAAAGCGGAGTTTGGCATCCACAAGAAGGAGTGTTCAACGGTCATTTCAATCCGACAGAGGCCGACAAAATCAATAGAATTGGTCAATTGAGGCAAGGGGTCATCAAAGTGTTGGAAAACACGAGTTATTCACCCGATGTTACCCGAAAGTATACCGTAGCCGATATGATTACGGGATATGGTGTTGCCGAAGCGGTGCACCATTATTACGACATTTACGGAGGAAATATCAAAGGCAAACGTGCCATCATTCAAGGTTTTGGGAACGTAGGTGCAGCTGCAGCGTATTATTTGTCACAAATGGGCGCCAAAATAGTTGGTATTATTGACCGCGCCGGCGGGATTATCAATAAAGATGGTTTCTCTTTTGAAGAAATAAAAGAACTATTCCTTCAGAAAGATGGCAATACCTTGGTAGCCGATAATATGCTCTCTTTTGAAGAAATCAATGAAAAAATTTGGACCTTAGAGTGTGAAGTGTTCGCACCGTGTGCAGCATCGCGATTGATTACCAAGGAACAGATTTCTAGCATGATTGAAACAGGACTTGAGGTGATAAGCTGTGGAGCCAATGTCCCATTTGCTGACAAAGAAATTTTCTTTGGTCCTATTATGGAATACACCGATGAGCGGGTGAGTTTGATCCCAGATTTTATATCAAACTGTGGCATGGCACGGGTGTTCGCCTATTTTATGGAGCGGAAAGTGCAGCTCACCGACGAAGCCATTTTTAATGATACATCAATGACCATCAAGAATGCCATTCAGAATACATTCGACAACAACAGTACTAAAACGAATATCAGTAAAACCGCTTTTGAGTTAGCATTGAAACAGTTACTTTAAGGCATATTAGCGAAATTTATAAAACTCATTTATGGAGTCAATTATCATTCTCATTTTTGTTATCGGGTACCTTTCGATAACCCTCGAACATCCTCTGCGATTAGACAAAACTGTTCCTGCCCTTATTATGGCAGCCTTAATTTGGGCCGTCTTGGCCATCGGTTTTCATGAAGGTTGGTTCAGTGTCATAGATACCTACGAAAATTCGTATAGCTTCTTAACTGGTGGTGAAGAGGCCGAACACGGCTTTGAAAATACCTTATTGCACCACCTCGGAAAGACGGCCGAAATCCTCATCTTCCTGATTGGTGCAATGACCATTGTAGAGATTATCGATCTGCATCGTGGATTCGAAATTCTCAAAGGTGCGGTTAAGACCAAGAGCAAACGAAAGTTGTTATGGATTATTGGAATCCTTGCCTTCGTGCTATCAGCCATCATTGACAATCTTACGGCTACCATCGTTTTGGTGACGCTCCTGCGTAAATTGATTCCAGACAAACAAACGCGCCTCTGGTATGCCGCCATGGTGGTAATCGCTGCCAATGCTGGTGGTGCTTGGTCACCCATTGGGGATGTTACAACCACCATGCTTTGGATTGCCGATAAGGTAACGGCCATCGGGTTGATTGAGTTTGTGATTCTTCCTTCAATTGTGTGCTTTGTTGTGCCTTTCGCCATTGCTAGCTATTTGAAGCCGTTCCGCGGTATGGTTGAGAGCAAAGACTTGGAAGAAGACGAAGTCGCTGAACGTTTATTGAGCAGTAAAACCATGCTGTTTTTAGGCCTGGGAATGATTGTTTCTGTTCCGATTTTTAAGACCATCACACACCTTCCACCATATGTAGGTATGATGTTGGCATTGGGTGTGGTTTGGTTGGTTTCTGAATACATTCACCCTGAAGAAGATTTTAGTAAAGAAAGAAGACATCTGTACTCAGCACACAAGGCACTGTCGCGTATCGAGATTTCAAGTATTCTATTCTTCCTCGGAATTTTAATGGCCGTAGCCGGATTGGAAAGTTTGGTCTATGGGGTTTCCGCAGAAGGAGATCCAGTAGGTACATTGCGTTATTTGGCTGAGGTGTTGCAAGCCGCCATCCCGAATCAGGATGTAGTGGTAATGTTGCTCGGGGTGTTCTCGGCTATTATTGACAACGTACCGCTGGTGGCAGCTTCTATTGGGATGTATACCAGTCCGACAGACTCGGTACTGTGGCACTTTATTGCCTATTCAGCCGGAACGGGTGGAAGTATGCTTATCATCGGTTCAGCTGCGGGTGTAGCTGCCATGGGTATGGAGAAAATAGACTTTATCTGGTATCTCAAGAAAATCGCTTGGTTGGCGTTCATTGGGTTCTTGGCCGGTGCAGGAGTTTTCTTGTTGTTCGAACGTGTGCTCTTTGGCCACTAGAACAATTTAATATATCTATTTGCGTTACTAAATAAAACTTAACCTTGCTTATGCTCTCACTTTTTATACAAGATGGGGTTCAGGATGCTGCAGACCTTGAACCGGTTGTGGAAGAAAAAACCCTATCTGTTCTCGAACTCATCATGAATGGTGGATTGGGTGCCCAAATCATCATCGGTGTTTTATTCATCTTACTATTTGTTGCGGTCTATATTTATTTCGAGCGACTGTTCGCTATCAAAGCGGCTTCGCACATGGACAATAACTTTATGCACCAGATACGAGACAATGTGGCTTCGGGAAATATTCAAGCGGCCAAAATGCTCTGTTCCCAACAAAATACGCCTGTATCTAGACTTACCGAAAAGGGAATCTCTAGAATTGGGAGTCCGTTAGACGATATCAACACCGCCATTGAAAATGCGGGGCGACTAGAAGTATACAAACTTGAAAAGAACGTCAGCATCTTAGCGACCATCGCGGGTGCGGCGCCAATGATTGGGTTCTTGGGAACCGTAATCGGGATGGTGTTGGCTTTCCATCAATTGGCAACCAGCAGCGGACAAGCAGAAATGGGTGCGCTGGCAGAAGGTATCTATACGGCCATGACCACAACGGTTGCAGGTCTTATCGTAGGTATTATCGCTTATATGGGGTACAACCACTTGGTGGTGCGAACCGATAAGGTGGTACACCAAATGGAAGCCACCGCAGTAGCATTCTTGGATCTTTTAAACGAGCCTGCATAGTATGAATTTGCGAGGACGAAATAAAGTAAGCCCAGAATTCAGTATGAGTTCAATGACAGACATCGTGTTCTTGTTGTTGGTGTTTTTTCTATTAACATCGCCAGCCATTACCCCCGATGCCCTAGATCTTATCCTTCCGAAAGCAAAAGGGAAATCTACCAACCAACAAAAAGCTTCGGTAAGTATCACAAAAGATGGTGCGTATTACGTGAACAAAGAGCGTGTGAGCGAGTACAGTATCGAAAAACAATTGCAAACTATTTTGGCCGGGCAAGAAGAGCCCACCATCATTTTACGGGCTGAAGAAGGGGTGCCCATCGAAGATGCTGTATTTGTAATGGACGTAGCCAATAAGAATAATTTTAAAGTCGTTTTAGCAGTTCGGCCCAATTAATGTGGGCGTTACCACGCAAGCTGCGTGGTCGGGTCTTCACCGCTACACGGTAGCTTGGCTCAACCCCTAACGCAAAGGTTTTAGAAAAATGAGTTTACTAGACACAGAACATAAAAAGAAGAGCATGACCATCACGGTCATCCTGCATGTGCTATTGCTCATATTGTTGTTCTATGTGGGTATGACCTACCTCGACCCACCGCCAGAAAACGGAATTGCCGTAAACTTTGGTACTACAGATACCGGTAGTGGAGACGTACAACCCAGAGAACCTATCAAATCTGCACCGGCTGAAACTACACCACCGCCAACGGCCCAGCCCAAAACG
>JAWWCH010000054.1:0-8438 GCA_033720575.1 Marinirhabdus sp. | reverse complement strand
GTAATGTGGGTATAGGATTTTGTCATGCTTTTTCTGTTTCAATTTGTACAATCTTACTACTTTTACAGTCGGAAAAAATTCAAAGTACAAATTCATGAGTGAATCAGTTGAGAGAATAAAATGTTTGATTATAGGATCAGGTCCTGCGGGGTATACCGCTGCTATATACGCTTCTAGAGCAGATTTGAAGCCCGTTATGTATACAGGAATGGAGCCTGGGGGACAATTAACCACTACTACAGAAGTTGACAATTTTCCTGGGTATCCTGAAGGAATTGACGGGCCGACGATGATGGTTCAATTACAGAAACAAGCCGAACGATTTGGGACCGAGGTTCGAATTGGGATGGTAACGGCCGTAGACTTTAGCGATGAAGTAGGAGGCATCCATAAAATTACAGTTGACAACACGACACAGATTGAAGCTGAAACAGTGATTATTTCAACTGGAGCGACAGCAAAATACCTGGGCTTGCCGAGTGAGCAAAAATTACGTGGAGGCGGAGTTTCTGCCTGTGCAGTTTGCGATGGTTTTTTCTATAAAGGTCAGGACGTTGCCATTGTAGGTGGTGGCGATACTGCTGCGGAAGAAGCTACTTATCTCGCTAATATCTGCAATAAAGTAACCATGTTGGTGCGTAAAGATGAGATGAAAGCTTCGAAAGCGATGCAGCACCGTGTTCTAGGAAAGAAAAATATCGATTTGCGTTACAATACCGAAGTTGATGAAGTGTTGGGTGATCTGGTGGTTGAAGGCCTGCGCATGAAAAACAACAAGACAGGTGAGAAAGAAGAAATTGAAATTACGGGTCTATTTATTGCTATTGGCCACAAGCCGAATACCGATATTTTCAAAGGACAAGTTACTATGGATGAAACAGGGTATATCATCACCGAAGGGAAATCTACCAAGACCAACAAGCCAGGCGTATTTGCCAGTGGTGACGTGCAAGACAAAGAGTACCGTCAAGCAGTAACCGCAGCCGGTACGGGATGTATGGCAGCTTTAGATGCAGAGCGTTATTTGGTACAAATAGACAGTGTGGAAGAAATTAATACACCCATGTATTAAAACTGAATTGAACTCAAATAGAAAGCCGCTAATTTTAGTGGCTTTTTTTATGCTTGGGCTTAATCGCTTGCTGGTTGATGATCAAAGCTAAAGGTGCGTTTGATCATCCATTTTTCATTTTGTAATTCAAAATAGGAAGTGAATTTAGCATACCCTGTCTTCACATTAACATCGCCGTCTTCCTGACGGTAGAACTCGTGTTCCCCAGTTACGTAGGTACCGTATAATTGATTATTATTTGAAAGAGGAAACACTTGCAAACTCCCCGGAACCAATTGTCGCGTAATTTTCACCGAAGGATTTCCGCAGATATTCTTTTTCATGGCAGCTAAAAATTCAGCTTTATTCTGAACGCCAGCTAGGTCGTGGTAAAATTCAAAGTCATCTGTCAGTACTTCTTCTGTAGGATTCAAATTACACTGATTAAAGCCCACTTCAAATAATATCCGGTCTATTTCCTCCATTTGTTTGTAAAGTTCTGATGTAGATTCTACTTGGGCAATAAGCCCAGTTGTTCCTAGAAACAGGAACATTAAAATATAGTTTTTCATAAATATTGGTTTTAAAAATCCGTCCTGAATCGTACTTTCATCAGGACGGATAAGGCTGGTTAGCCGATAGCTTCTTTTTGTTTTTGTGATTACATTTTATGTATGCTTCCGGTCTTACTGCTATTGTTGGTAACTGCAGTTGGATTTCCGTAGTAATGCACATCACCACCACTCGAGGCGTCTACTTCTAGTCGGTCTTTCACATGAACCGTGATGTCTGCGCCACTAGAAACTTCGGCCTTACAATTGGCAACCATTAGGTCTTTGGCTTTGATATCACTTCCGCTTGAAGCGTCTGCCGTTAGATCTGATGCTCTACCCGATACTTTAATGTCTGCCCCGCTACTGCAATCTATGTACAAATTTTTAGCGAATACTTCAACTTCTAGATCAGAACCACTGCTGGCGTCAAGGGTAAGGTTTTCAGACTCAAGAACACCATTCACAATAACATCAGCTCCGCTTGATGAGGCAACTTCGTCAAGAGAAACGTACGTTACGAACACCTTCTTTGATTTCGATTTTCCGATATTATGTCCGTCGGCTACAACTATATGCAATTTTCCATTGTTGATGTCGGTTTCAATGATGTCGTGCAAATTTTCATCGGCTTCCACCCGAATATTGGGGCTACTCCCTTTGGATAGGTAAACATCCAGTCCTGCACTACCTCTAACTTTAGTAAAGTTGCTCGTTACATTACGCTCTTCAGTGGTTACATTACCATTCCCGTCGGTTTGGTTGAACACCATGTCAAAATTGCACGATGTCATGGTAATGGTTAATAGCGTTATAACTATGATTTTAATTGTTTTCATGATTCTATTGGTTTTGATTGATTACTATTATTCTATGGTGTCGGTGATGATGGTCACCTGTTCATTGTCTACAATGGTATCTGTCACCTTGATACGCGTCTCTCTTTGGTTGATATTGAGACGCTTGTTCACTTCTTCTCTCCACGTTCCGTTGCTGTCGTTGGTTTGCCAATCTTGATCATAAGATTCCATTTCATCAGCAGGGCAATCTAAACATTGCAACTTGTTCTTAAGAACCAGTAGCATTCGCCCTTCGGTGCCATTGTGCAAAATATCTCCGTATCGTGAATCATTACTGTGGAATGAATAGGTGTTTTCGTCAGCAGATACTACCGAGCCTTCTGGTAGAAAGAGGGTGATATCGATTTCTTGGTCTCGATATTTATTTTCGATGGCGGTTAAGAAATAACCGTCCAAATAGAGCGTCTCATTACTGAACTCATAGTTATAGTCAATGGCTTCAGCTCTTTTTTTGGCATTGGGAAAACTATTTCCTTCTGCATTTTTATCGATAATGATCTTGCCCACTGAATCCGTGGTCGATTTCACGACCAAGCGAATATCATTGCTATAGATGATCTTGTTGTCGTTCTCATCGTATCTGATCTCAACCCCACCGTCGCGATTCACGTAGGTGTCGTATTGGGAGTTGGCGCGCATTGTGATGCGCAAGGTGTCACCACTTTGAATAGGAAGTGACTCTTCCAACAATACTTCACCATTGTATGCTTTTTCGGTAGCTTGGCGCAGCCCCATGATTCCCAATCCTACAAGAGAGGCCACCCATAGTACCAACAATATGATTTTTGCGGTGGTACCTATAGATTTCAAATTGCTCACCAATAACTTCAAACCAGTGAGGAATATTGAGAAAAATGGAATTCCAACGGCAAAGAAGGTGAGGAGCGAAATGAGCCAGATCGGACTGTTGGTCGTATCTACCAGATTGATGTAATCTAGCAATTCTCCAGTGCCCCAAAGGTCTATGGTTCCTAAGGTGAATAAGCTGATAATCAGACTCACCAATACAGAAATACCAACAATGATTAAAATGATCCCGATAAATTTGACAAATATTTTAAGGAGTGTCAGAAGAATATTTCCGAGCGTTGCAAAGAACCCTGCGGCTCCTTTTCTCACTTCACGCCCATATTTGTCATAGTCGGCCGATTTTACCCGATCAGCGACTGTCTCATATCCTTCCTTGAACTTTTTTTCGATATTTGATATGGTCACGGCCTCACCGCTCATTTTCAATTTTTCTGAGGTAGTTACCGCGGGCGGTACCAAGATCCAGAATAAAATGTACACGATAATGAAGGTTCCGCTGGTCGCAAGTGCCAATAAGATCCATAGCAATCTAACCCAGATGGCATCTAAGCCCAGATAATGCGACAATCCAGAAGATACTCCAGAAATGAATTTATTGTCTACGTCCCGAAACAGCTGTTTATGTGAAGCACTGGTTCTGTATTTCGTGTGTGAACCCGAATTGGGTGCATCTTCGAACATTTCTTCGTCTACGCGATAATCTTCGGGTTGCCCCATTACAGCGATTACTTCGTCTAGTTCTTTCAAGGAAATTACCTGAGAATGGTTCTCAATTTTCTCGGAGAACAATTCTGAGATCCGTGCTTCGATATCACGTATGATCTCATCTTTCCCTTGAGGGTCGCTCAATGATTTTTTTATGGCTTCTAGGTAACGCGAAAGTTTACCGAAAGCGTCTTCATCTATGTGGAAGAATGTGCCCGCCAAATTTATGTTTACTGTCTTCTTCATTATTTCGAGGTTGTGCTAGTTACTTTGTTTACGGCCTGTTGCAGTTCGCCCCAGGTGTTTGTCAATTCGTTTAAGAACAGAGTTCCTGTTTCTGTGAGTTCATAATACTTGCGTGGTGGTCCGCTGGTAGATTCTTCCCATCTGTAGGTAAGAAGTCCGGCGTTCTTTAACCGCGTTAATAGCGGGTAAATAGTACCTTCAACCACAAGCATTTTTGCGTCTTTTAGGGTGTCCAGTATATCACTGGTATATGCTTCGCCGCCTTGTAAGATAGACAGGATACAATACTCTAAGACCCCTTTACGCATTTGCGCTTTTGTGTTTTCGATCTTCATTTGCTTAGTTTACATTTATGTTCGTTTTTGATTGATGCGATGGTATATCCCGTACATTGCTTAGTAGCGTATGTGCTACTGGCGTGTGCGGCTCGGCATTCAATGGCAGTTTGATTTTCAAGTTGTGCCAATTGTTTTCGTTCTTGCATTTCGACGCCCAATAGGTTCAGGACGATGCCCATGACAATACTAACTAATGTGTTCATTGGGTTCAGGTTTTAATGGTTGTGGCTTTATGAATCCTATGGTGAACGGATAGCTATACGTTTCACCTCTAGATGCTTTAATGGTTGCCGTTATTACCGAGTAAAGTTCAAAAACGAACAGTCCGAATAGTAGTATGGCTATGATAAAGAACAAGATGACATAGCCCGACAGGTTTTTTACATGTTGTATGGAAACTTCTTGGTAGTGCTGTTCCATCACGGTTACCAAAGAGACAAAGTCTGTGACAAAAATGATAAAGAACGGCAAGCAAAGCAATCCAACACCTATAGTATAAACCAAAATACTCAACTGGAAATTTAGTGTTTGCCTGCCGTGTTCGTTCACAAATGGCTTATCTTTATTGACCGTCCATAGTAGGAGCGGAAGGATAAAGTTTCCGAACGGAAATATGTATTTTGAAAAGGTAGAAAGGTGCGTTGCCGCAGCTACATTCTTGTCGTTATTTGATAGGTTGCTTTCCATAGACTATTAATTTCTTATACAAATATATGTCTAAACTAAGGTATTATGTTACGCATAGTACTAAAAATTAACATAATATTAACAAGTCAATATAAATGCTATGTAGGAAAGAATCGCTCTAATACATTGTTTTTACTATCTTCGTGACGAATACCACTCTAAATGATCACACCCAAAAAAATTAATATGTTCACCATGCTGAAGCTGCCTTCAGCGTATTTCACCGGAGTTCGCGTACGTGAAATTTCCGATAATTCGTGCACAACAACGGTAAAACACCGATGGATCAATCAAAATCCGTTCAACTCTATGTTTTGGGCGGTACAAGGTATGGCCGCCGAATTGAGCACCGGTGCTTTGGTGATGTCTTATATTCGTGAAAGCGACGCGCGGGTTTCAATGCTTGTGGCAAACAACAAGGCGACCTTCAGCAAGAAAGCCAAGGGGAGAATCACCTTTATCTGCAATGATGGCGCTTCCATTCGAAAGGCAATACAGAAAACCATCGAGACGGGTGAGGGACAAACCTGTTGGATGAAAGCGGTAGGAACTGATAAAGACGGAGATGTGGTTTCAGAATTCGACTTCGAATGGACGGTTAAAAGAAGGGTAGAATAGAGATAAGATGGGGGATGTTTGACGTAAGAGCAAAGACTGAAGATATAAGATTACAATTGTCTTTAAATTCCCAACTCCCGACACCCGACACCCGACACCCCACGCCTAATTTCAAATTGTAACAATTTCCCTTATTTTTCAACTTATACCCTGAAAACTTAAAAACCGAAAAACAATGAACGCACATGAAATAGATTACACCATCTACGGTGAAGAAATGCAATATGTAGAAGTAGAACTCGACCCCAATGAAGGAGTGATTGCCGAAGCAGGGAGTTTTATGATGATGGATGATGGCATTAAGATGGAAACCATATTTGGCGATGGTTCTCAAAAGGACAAAGGGGTTATGGGCAAAATTTTTGGTGCCGGAAAACGCCTGCTTACGGGCGAAAGTCTGTTTATGACCGCCTTTTACAATACAGTTCCGGGTAAAAAACGGGTTAGTTTTGCTTCACCTTACCCAGGTAAAATCATTGCCATTGATCTTTCGCGTTTCGGAAATAAGTTTATCTGCCAGAAAGATGCCTTCCTCTGTGCGGCAAAGGGGGTAAGTATCGGCATTGAATTTTCAAGAAAGTTAGGTCGCGGACTCTTTGGCGGCGAAGGCTTTATCATGCAAAAATTAGAAGGTGATGGTATGGCGTTTGTCCATGCTGGAGGAACCACGGCCACGAAAGAACTCGCACCCGGTGAAAAACTTAAAATTGATACCGGTTGTATAATTGGGTTTGATCACACTATTGATTACAATGTCGAATTTGTGGGGGGAATAAAAAATACCCTATTTGGGGGTGAGGGCTTGTTTTTTGCCACACTTACAGGACCGGGCACGGTCTTTATTCAATCACTACCATTTAGCCGATTGGCAAAACGGGTTTGGGCTGCAGCGCCCCAAGGTGGCGGAAAAGATAAGGGTGAAGGTAGTATTTTAGGTGGTCTAGGCGACTTGCTGGATGGTGACAATCGCTTTTGAGATAAAACTAAAATCGAATCGATTATTTTTTATTCGAGTATTTTTGTTATCTTACAACTATAACTAATAAAAAAAACCGAAGCGTATAGAAAAAAACTACGTAACCTAATTAATACCAAGTTTTACTATGGCTAGAGCAATGTTTGATTACACTAAAGCTGTACTTAGAAAAGTGAGTTTTGATGTAAATTTGTTCTGTAGAGAGTTAAAAAAGGCGATGCAACGATTACTTCCTTATGAAATTGAGGAACTAAAAGTGTGGGTGGACGCTCTTGTAAAACAGAACCCTCAACTAAATCAATGTTTAATTTATTTAAATCCCTAAAAAAAGTCCCGAGCAATCGGGACTTTTTTTTTGTTATGCTTGTTTTTTGGGACTGATGATTGCGACATCCTGAAAGGCGATAGCACCCCGAACCACGCCACTGATCACGTCGTATAATGCATTAATGATTTGCATGCGTAATTCGCTTTGGCTGTAAATTAGGCTTACCTCTCTAGATGGCAGTGGTTTTTTAAAATGTCTCAAATTCTTCTGCTGAACGTCAGAAATATCTAAGGTGTGCAGATAGGGTAGTAGGGTCATTCCTAACCCTTCATTGCTCAATTTTATCAAGGTTTCAAAACTACCGCTTTGTAGTTGAAAATGATGGTCACTGGTAATACCAGAGTTCTTACATAAGTTGATCACACCGTCGCGAAAACAATGACCGTCTTCCAAGAGAAGGATGTCATCGATGTTGAGATCATTGGTTTCAATTTGTTCTTTTGCAGCCAATCGGTGATTCTGCGGAATGTATGCTACAAAGGGCTCATAATATAGGGCACGTTCCTTAATCTTTTCTTGGTTCAACGGGGTAGCTGCAATGGCCGCATCGAGATGACCATCGTGTATTTTAGCGATGATGTCGTCTGTAGTGAGCTCTTCGATTTTTAGTTGCACCTTTGGGTGACGTACTGTAAATGTTTTTAAGAACATGGGCAGTAGGGTAGGCATTATGGTTGGAATGATGCCCAGTTTAAATTCACCTCCCACAAATCCTTTTTGTTGGTCTACCACATCTTGCATTCTATCGGCTTCGTTGACGATATTGCGAGCCTGGCTCACGATTTTAGTACCGATATCCGTAAGTTCGATTGGTTTTTTGCTGCGATCAAAGATCTGAATGTCCAGTTCGTCTTCCAATTTCTGAATTTGCATACTCAGCGTAGGTTGGGTAACGAACGTCTTTTCAGCAGCCTTGGTAAAGTTTTGATGTTCAGCAACCGCTAATACGTATTTTAACTGGGTAATCGTCATATGATGAAATTAAAACGTATCCTTTAAATAGGGAAACTATATTACAAAGATAATAAAGTATAAGCAAAATTTATATGAGTTGTATTTTTGATTTCAACAAAAAAGCCAAATCAGTAACGACTTGGCTTTGTTCTTTTGAATGTTGAGATTCTTACAAGCGTATTTCCATATTCAAGGGCGCTGTAGAAACTTCAAACTTAGCGTCACTCCATTGTGGTGGTCCAAAGTTCATGACATTGTTAGAGACCCCATAATTTTCTTTCGGCATCCCGTTGGCTTCAAAGTCCATTCGGCCG
>JAWWCH010000053.1:0-8439 GCA_033720575.1 Marinirhabdus sp. | reverse complement strand
TCGTTCGTTGTATCTATTTCGAAAATAGAAAATTACACTAGTGAATACGTAACCATTGGAAATAAAGCTGTGACTGTAAGTAGAAGTTATAGCGATGAGGTTCAGCGCATCTTGGATAAGATTTAGATTCCTTTGCCTTGTTCTATTTTCCAATCGAGATATCGGTGCAGATCACTTTCAATCCAACCCACACCCAAAGAAAGTACAGCAATATCATCGATATAACCTACTCCCGGGATGAAGTCTGGAATAATATCCATAGGATTCAGGGCGTAGAGTAGTACTACAGCAATAGTGGCAATGGTAAACCACGGAATATTTCTGTATACACCAGCTCTCATATCTTTCACCATGGCCATCATGATTTTGCTGAGTTCAGCATATTTTGTGAGTCCGTTGCTACCGCTAAACTTCTTTGCAATGTGCGCTTCATTGTCTACCAAAACTTCAACATCAGCATCAGTTACCGAATCGACCTCTTCCTTGAATTTTTCTTTATCGACCCCCGAGTTACGGTTGTCTTGGTTGGTATACACGCGTTTCAGAATTCCTTTTAAAGACATATAGGTTGTTTTTATTCGTTACGCTAAGTTAAAAAAGGCCGTGGCGAATCTGTAATAACAAAATGTTATAATGTGGTAAATCTTTCAGAAAATTATAAATCAGGGTCATCATCAGATTGCGGAACGCCATATTCACGTTTGTAGATTTTCATGACAATCATAAAAAGGCTGATGAGAAGTGGCCCAAATATGAGACCGATAAATCCGAATAAAGGAACACCTACAATCACTCCGATGAGCGTGACCAATGGATGCACATTGTCCAGTTTTTTCAACAGAAACAGTCGAATAATATTGTCTGTTGAACCCACCACCACAAATCCGTAGATCAAAATACCCCAGGCCTGAAACGTATCCCCCGAAGAAAGGGTTAAAATAAATACGGGTAATATTCCGACTAACGTTCCCACAAAAGGAATCATGGAGCCTATCGTGACAATGACAAACCAAAAGAACGGATCTTCAATTCCAAAGATCAAGAAACCGATCAGTGCAATGATACCTTGGGCAATGGCGACCAAAGGTATGCCGAGTGCATTAGACCGAACCATGGCGTGTGATTCATCACCGATTTGCTTTAAATTGTCTTTACTAATGGGGATGTAGTCGAAGAGGGACTCTTTTAATTCACTTCGGTTGGTCAGCATGTAATACAACATAAAATACATCAAACCAATGGCGATAATTACGTTGAAGGTGCTTCCGGCAAAACTTTGAAGATTGTTCGAAATCCATCCAGAGATGGCGGAAACATCAATTTCCGAAGCAAAATTAAACCCTAATTGTTGCTCCCATTCTCCCAGTTGACCTTTTATTGCAGAAATGACCTTTTCGGAATTATTCACGGCTCTACCTACTTTGCTACCCAGCATCACCACAATTCCGGCCACGGGCAATAGGATCCCAACAAAAGATAATAACATTAGAAAACCAGCTGCCAAATCAGGTTTCCAACCTTTGCGAACCAGTATGATCATCCACTTCCTAAAAATCACATACATGGTAATGGCGCCTAATATTCCTGATAGATAAGGAAGCATTTCCCTAAAAATCAAAACGCCCATCAATAGAATGAGCAAAAGGATAAACACCTGTCTAATTATTGTAGGTTTAATGGGTTGCATAGGGTTAGGTTGCAAAAAGTTGTGCTATATTTTTAAAGGCTTTAAATTCTAGGGCATTGCCATCTGGATCTTGGAAAAACATAGTGGCCTGTTCACCCGCTTTTCCTTTAAATCGAATATAGGGTTCAATCACAAATGAAATGCCTTCAGATTTTAAACGGGCAGCGAGTTGATCAAAATCTTCCATTTTTAGGACTACGCCAAAGTGGGGCACCGGAACGCTTTTTCCATCTACAGGATTGTGGTTTTTTTCTTTCTTTTTATCTGCTGAAACATGAAGAACCAGCTGATGCCCAAAAAAGTTGAAATCGACCCAGTGGTCACTACTTCTTCCTTCCTCACAGCCCAGTATTTCCCGATAGAACGTTCTACTTGGTTCTAATGCGGCCACCGGTATGGCCAGGTGAAAAGGTTGGATTTGTGTCATGTACTAGTTGTTTCGCAATGAATGTATCAATTGTTTTTTGTTCATTTTGGAACGGCCGTTAATTCCCACCTTTTTTGCCTGCTCATATAATTCCTCCTTGGTCCACTCTTCGTAGGGGCTTGATTTGCCACCCTTCTTTCCGGCGTCAGCGGTATTTGCAATTCGTGCGGCTTTCTCTTTGCTATAGCCTTTTTCTTTTAATGCTTCGTATTGGTCTTCGTTTTTAATTCGTGGTCTATCCATTGCTATCTTTTTATTGTTGTTTTTGATTTGCTAGCACCAACCCGTAAGTCGCAGACTAGATATAAAAAGACCCTCGATTAAGAGGGTCTAAGGTAATCATTATTTTTCTGCTTCGACTACGTCGGTATCCTTACGATACTTCAGTAATCCTATTCCGGCGAAAAAAAATACCACGCCAAGAATAATCAATGCCCAAGGGCTTAATCCTACGCTCAGGCTTCCAAAGGCACCTAGTACACCCATAATGAGCGCTATTGCTCCTCCTATGGTCAAAATAAATCCGAGTATCTTAATCATAACTATTTACTGGTTTGGTTTATACTACCAAAGTACTTTAAATGATAAAATCTCGGATGTCGCTTAACAAAAGCTTAGCAGGAAATTAGCAGCTACTGTTAAATGTCTCCCTCTTGGATTTCAATGGGTTCACCGGCATCCCAGCCAATCATGAAATATTTGAATGTAGCCTCATCTGGAACTTGAGATGCTTCAATTTTTTGGTTGAAATTATATCGTACATCTTCAGGCAACTCTTTTTTGTCAATGGTGAGGTAAATGTCAGACCCCTTTAAAAATACTACAATTGAATTGATAGCATTTTCGATAGCGGCAATTTCGTAGTGCTCTTTTACCTCCTTGAACGTGCTTCCTTTGCTTAATCCTTTCGCGGTCTTATAACGGTCGTCGAAAATCTGGACGTTGGCAATCTTAGAATTGGGATCACTTTCATCAAACGGAGAAATTAAGAGAAGTTTGGCACCTCCTTTTTCATACACTTCAACTTCCCCTTGTGTTGCTTCAGCACCTCGCATTGGGTTCAATTTTACAATACTGTCTTGTGCAAAAATTGAATCGAGTTGTTTTACTTGTGTCGATTTTGTAATGGGTCCAACGGCATCATCCGAAATCATGAATGGGTCTTTGTCTTCACCACATTGCACAAATAGGGCAACGACAACTGCTCCTAATAGTATTATCTTTTTCATATTGATTGTATCTTATTTAATAAATTTGGTTAAAATGCCGAGCACACTACGAATTACCGTAGGGCTGGTCAGTACTTTTTCTAAGGCCGATTTTCCTCGGCGGCGGGAAGAAGACGATCTAGAAGACGTACGATTTGCCGCTTCTTTTTCTTTTTGTGCTTTTTCCTTGGCTTCCTCTTTGTTGGCAATGGCTATCTTTTCATTCAGGATCTCATAGGCACTTTCTCGGTCGATAGGTTGGTTGTATTCTTTGATCAATTTCGATGCTGCAAGCAGCTCCTCTAATTCTTCGTCAGACAAGACATCCATTCTGCTCATGGGTGCACGCAGTAAGGTTGCAGCCAGTGGTGTGGGAATTCCCTTTTCGTTCAGCACGCTAACCAGGGCTTCACCAATACCCAGGGAGGTGAGCACTTCGTCTGTCTTGTAATACTCAGAAATCGGATAGTTTTCTGCGGTTAATTTGATGGCCTTTCGGTCTTTGGCGGTAAATGCACGTAAGGCATGCTGAATTTTGAGTCCCAATTGACTCAACACTGCGTCTGGCACATCGGTGGGGTTCTGGGTGACAAAATACAGCCCGACGCCTTTTGAACGAATCAGTTTTACAATACTTTCAATCTGATTCATCAAGGCGTCACTAGCTTCTTTAAAGATGAGGTGGGCTTCGTCAATAAATATGACCAATTCGGGTCTGCCACTATCCCCTTGTTCAGGAAAAGTGCTGTACACTTCCGCTAAGAGGCAAAGCATGAAGGTGGAAAACAAATTCGGACGGTCTTGAATATCGGTTAGACGTACAATGTTGATATATCCCTTTCCATTTTCGTCGATTCGCAGCAAGTCGTCGGTATCAAAACTTTTTTCGCCGAAGAATAAGTCGCCACCCTGCTGTTCAAGAGCGACGATTTTCCGTAGAATTGCACCAGAAGATGCGGGTGAAATCCGGCCGTACTCTTCTGCTATTTCATCCTTGCCTTCGCCAGTGGCATACTGCAGAATCTTTTTAAAATCCTTTAAATCCAATAATGGAAGCTGATGGTCGTCACAATATTTGAATAAGATAGCGATTATTCCTGCTTGCGTTTCCGAAACGTTCAAAATACGGGAGATCAGTACGGGGCCAAACTCACTAACGGTAGCCCGTAAACGCACCCCTTTTTGTTCAGAAAGGGTAAGTATTTCAACGGGAAATTTTTGAGGGTTGAAAGGAATTCCGATTTTTTCGTGCCGTTCATCAATTTTGGGATGACCCGGGCTAGGTTGTGCAATCCCACTCAAATCTCCTTTCATGTCCATTAAAAGCACCGGAATGCCCTTTTCGGATAGATTTTCTGCAAGCACCTGAAGGGTTTTTGTTTTTCCAGTTCCAGTTGCTCCGGCGATCAACCCGTGGCGGTTCATTGTTTTTAAAGGGACCTTCACTAAAGCATCAGTGATGGTTTCACCATTGAGCATGGCTGCTCCAAGCGTAATAGCATCACCCTTGGTGGTATAGCCGTTATTGATATGGTTGAAAAATTCCTTAGAGTCTGCCATTGCGTTGAAATTTTGGATAAAAATACGCAATGTGGAACAGCTTCTGAAATATTCCGTATTTTAAATGAAAATTAAAGAATTATGAGACCATATAAGCATTTTATTGCCTTCTTACCATACAGTTTGTTCCTTATCGGTTGTGGTGAGTTGTCAGAAAAAAATACTACTGAATCCAATGATGACATTGAAGCTACCATCACCATCACCGAAACTCCTGTTTTTCATCAGTCACACGAAGCAAAAAAAGAAAATGCTCCGTTTAGTGATGTGGTACAAGTAGGAAATACCTATTACCTGGCCGGACAAATCGGTATGGATCATACGGTGCGCGAATTGGTTTCAGGCGGGATTGTGCCAGAAACAAAACAAGCCCTGGAAAATATTAAAGCCGTGCTTTCGCATCACAGACTTTCAATGGCAGATGTAGTAAAGGCAACGGTTATTTTAGATAATATCGAAGATTTTCAGGCATTCAACGAAATATATGTTGAACATTTTCCACAAAAACCGGCACGAACCACATTTGCTGCCGAAGCCTTAGCGGCCAATGCGGCCATTGAAATAGAGGTCGTCGCTGTTCGAAAAGAGTAAGGGCGAAGCTTTTGCATTTGCTAATTTCTTATCGTAATGGCAGTACAACTGCGCTTTCATTTGTATCTTTGCCCCGCATGAAAAATGACATTCAAGAACAGGTAAATAAGGGGTTGATGCTTCCACTCATGGAAGAATTTTATACCATCCAAGGCGAGGGCTATCACAAGGGAACTGCTGCGTATTTTATTCGTGTGGGTGGTTGCGACGTAGGTTGCCATTGGTGTGATGTAAAAGAGAGTTGGAATCCAAATAGCCATCCTCCAACCGACGTGAATGCCATTGCTGAGAATGCGGCAAAATATTCGAAAACCATTGTGATTACTGGAGGGGAACCTTTAACTTGGGATATGGGTCCACTTACCCAATTGCTCAAAGAAAAGGGCATGGAAACCCATATAGAGACCTCTGGGGCGTATCCTCTGAGCGGAACTTGGGATTGGATATGTCTATCTCCAAAAAAATTAAAACTACCTACAAAAGCGGTGTATGAGGCTGCAGACGAATTGAAGGTGATCATATACAACAAAGACGATTTTCGCTTCGCCGAAGAGCAGTCGGCAAAAGTATCACCAACCTGTAAGTTGTATTTGCAGCCCGAATGGAGCAAACGCGACACCATGATGCCTGCCATTGTGGATTATGTCATGAAACATCCAAAATGGATTGTGTCGCTACAAACTCACAAGTATTTGAATATCCCCTAAGGCAGATACGAAAACATAAAAAAAGCCCAACCTTGAAAAATGTTGGGCTTCTTGTTTCTTTGCTGTTGTGATTATTTGTTAACAAGCATCATTGGTAAAGCGATGCGTTGGTTGCCCCAACCCATATGCAGTACCACGCCTCCTGAGCCTTCTTCAAAAACCATACTGAATGCTTCTAGGCTAGTATCAGCCATGGATGTCTTGGCCATAGCGCGAACTACATCGTTGGCTTTATTGTAGCTATAGGAACCCCATACGTTCACGTCAGAACTCAAAATGACGGTCCATTCTTTCTTTCCTGGAATTGTAAATAATGAATAACTTCCGGGCTGTACCACTTTGTCACCCACTTTCATCGGAACATAGAAAGTGATTTCAGCTGCTTCATTCGCACCTGTTCGCCAAACTTCTCCAGCTGGAGCAAGTTTTGAAAGGGGACGACCCTTTAGCTGGGGTCTGCTGTACGCAATTTTTACAAGCTTGTTGCTTTCTCTGTAATTGTTAGGATACGATGCCACGTCCATCGGACTCTTATCCAAATCCGAAAACTTTTGAGCATCCATTTCTGCAGTAAAAAGGAAGGCCAAAGCTAAAATAGCCATGGTAAATACATTGTTTTTCATAATCGATGTTTTTTAATTAAGGATTAAAGGTACGGTTTTACTCGGTTTTACCTGTTGTTGTAGCCGAAATAATATAGCATGAGTCGGAATTGGTGATGCTTACTTACGTTACAAATTCTAGACGTCACAAGACCAAATTTGAAGATTTCTGAACTGCATTGATGATGATGGTTTACAGGACTAGCTAAATTGCATTTTTTTTCACAATAATTTGTTAATAACTTCATGCTTTAAAAACGCCAAAACAGCCGAATTTATTGGTGGTTTGGTTATATTTGTTTGGTATCGAAAAACGACATACTAATAACCCATTTTTATATGAGCGAAGAACAGAATAAAGGCAATTATGGCGCAGATAATATCCAGGCGCTGGAAGGAATGGAGCACGTGCGTATGCGTCCTTCCATGTACATTGGAGATGTAGGCACTAGAGGATTGCACCACTTGGTATATGAAGTGGTTGATAATTCGATTGATGAAGCCCTTGCAGGCCATTGTGATGCTATCGATGTTATTATCAATGAAGACAACAGTATAACGACCAAAGATAACGGTAGAGGAATCCCGGTTGATTTGCACAAAAAGGAAGGGGTTTCAGCACTACAGGTCGTAATGACCAAGATAGGTGCAGGTGGAAAGTTCGACAAAGACTCGTATAAGGTGTCTGGTGGTCTTCACGGAGTGGGTGTGAGTTGTGTGAATGCCCTATCGGTACATCTAACTGCAACGGTGCATCGCGACGGTAAAATATGGCAACAGGAATATGAGCGAGGAAAAGTATTGTACCCCGTGAAATCTGTAGGAGAGACCACCGAGCGCGGAACCATTGTAACCTTCAAGCCTGATCCGCAAATTTTCCAACAAGTTCTCGAATACAATTACGATACGTTGGCGAGTCGCTTGCGCGAATTGGCCTTTTTGAATAAAGGAATTACCATTACCCTTACCGACAAACGGGAGACCGATGAGAATGGAGAATTCGTTACAGAAACGTTCCATAGTGAAGAAGGATTGCGTGAATTTATCCGCTTTTTGGATGGGAACCGCGAGCCGCTCATCGCCGATGTCATAGCCATGGAAGGTGAAAAAAACGGCGTGCCCGTTGAAGTTGCCATGGTGTATAACACCTCTTACAGTGAGAATCTGCACAGTTAAGTGAACAACATCAACACCCACGAAGGGGGTACTCACTTGAGTGGGTTTAGACGTGGATTGACTACAACCTTGAAGAAATACGCTGACGCCTCAGGAATGTTGGACAAACTGAAATTTGACATACAAGGAGATGATTTCCGTGAAGGGTTAACGGCTATCGTTTCGGTTAAAGTTCAGGAACCGCAGTTTGAAGGGCAGACCAAAACCAAATTGGGAAATCGAGAAGTTACCTCGGCAGTGAGCCAAGCAGTTTCTGAAATGCTCGAGAATTATTTGGAAGAAAATCCGAATGATGCTAAAACCATCGTTCAAAAAGTAATTTTGGCAGCGCAAGCTCGTCATGCGGCGCGGAAAGCCCGAGAAATGGTGCAGCGTAAAACGGTAATGAGCGGTGGTGGATTGCCAGGGAAACTGTCTGATTGCTCAGAACAGGATCCAGAGAAATGCGAAGTGTTCTTAGTCGAGGGTGACTCGGCAGGGG
>JAWWCH010000052.1:0-8501 GCA_033720575.1 Marinirhabdus sp. | reverse complement strand
GCGATGTTCTCCGCTCGCGCCCACACCAGCTCGCCACCGCTCAGGTAGGCATTGGCAGGCACGATCGGCGCCGCACCGGAGAGGGCATCGGCCTCGCTAGTGTGGTAGGTGATCACGAGGTTCACCAGCGTGTTCGAGATCTCGTCGTCCTTCGTGGTCAGGTCGAAGACCTCCACACCGTCCTGGTCGTTGTCGCAGATGATGTAGTCGTCCACTGGGTCAGTGATCGGCGGACGGTCGTTCACCAGAAGGTCTAGAGATACAATATCAATACATCCTAAACTACCTTCTTCTAATCTCGCCCAAACCACCTGAAAACCTTGTACAATGTTCATATACATGGTTGGGTCGACTATCGGGTTTGTTGCATTCTGAGCATCGTTAAAAGATTCGAACCAAGTAACACTTGCCATTTGACCGTTTTCTATCTGTGCATCTCTTTGGGTTAAATCAAAAATCGCAAAGCCATCATTAGGCAAATCATCACAGATTGCAAGTGGATCCGGTTCTACCGCAACAGGCTGTGGTGCAAATTCAACCGTAACATCATCTTTAGCACTACAACCTGAAGGTTTAAAAACTTCCAATTGGTAAGTCCCTCCAGTATTCACAGTTAACATACTATCTGTAGCACCCGGAATAATGGTGAACATCATGGTAACAGGGTTGAACTGATACCATTGATATGTATCTCCGGGTTCGCTAGGAATTCCGATGGTTAAATCTTCACCTTCGCACGGTGCATTTCCCGCCATAATTGTTAGATCCTCACCCAGATCGATTCCTAGGTTAAAAGAACCTGCCTCTAAATAAACTGAAATATCGTAAGCAGTATCGCTTTGGTCTGCGACAACCAATTTAATGGTATAATCATTTCCTGGAACCACACTACCCATTGCTGTTAGCGGGACCGTTTGACCGTTAAAATCTATAGGTGAGTTTGCCGCCGGAATAGTGGGTGCTGCAGGGTTGGCCACTGGATCAAAATTATATTGTCCGAAATATTCCTGATTAACCGCGCCACATTGACCAACAACCTCATATCTTATATTCGTAACTTCTATAGGAATTGTAGTACCGGGCAGTACAGCAAGATTCTGTACCAAGCCAGTAACATTGTCAGTAAGGATAAATGCAAAGGCATCTGAGAACGTACATTCGAAATTGTCATTGTATTCTTCGGAAGCCATAATAAAATCAAAACTGATCTCATCAATAAAGGGAACGAAGTCGAATTGGATCCAAGACGCGTTATTCGTATTGGTAGCTGTAGTGTTCGCCTCTAGGTCTGGATCACCTGGCCAACCAAAGCCACCGTCACTATGAACGGTTAGGTTTGGCCCAGGGGCATTTGAAACAAAACCTGAGCTTAATACAATACCTTCGGTGAATTGGAAACCTGAGCCGTTCGCATCAAATGCTGCGATTCCGTTTCCATCTCCAAAATTGGTACCCGTGCTTTGCATGAAATTGGACACGATGGCACACGAATTTTGAATTAAAACATCTTCAACTAATTCTTGTGTGGTAAGCGTTTCATCAATCGTGATTTGAGCAACGCCAGATACACCAAAATGAACTATTGTGAATAGGAGTAATAATCTTTTCATAAAAAAACTGTTAACATGTCAAATATATTGAATACGACCGTTTTGTTTTATAGTTTTGCAAGAAAATTCGGAATAATGTCAAAATTCAGTATTACTATTGAACCTACTAATAACGCCAATATTGTAAAATTTGTTGCAAATAGCTTTTTAACAAGAGCGTCAAGTTACGAATTTTCTAATATTGACGAAGCAAAACCGAGTCCGTTAGCCCAACAATTATTCTATTTACCGTACGTGAAAACGGTGTATATCGCACAGAATTTTGTCGCCATAGAAAAATTCAATATTGTTGGATGGGAAGACGTACAAGAAGAGACCGCTGAGGCCATCACAACCTATTTGAATAGCGGAAAAGAAATCATCATAGAATCTGAAGTTAAAACCACTAAAATCCCGGTGACGGTTTATGCAGAGAGCACCCCGAATCCCGGTGTGGTAAAATTTGTGGCGAACAAGCCGTTGGTTGACGGTACGTTCGAATTTAAAAATATTGAAGAAGCCAAAGATGCACCTTTGCCTTCTGCCTTATTTGGCTTTCCATTTGTAAAGGAAGTATTTCTAAGCAATAATTATATTTCGATCACCAAATACAATGTGGTTGAGTGGCAAGAGGTCACTATGGAATTGCGTGAGTTTATCACCTCCTATATCTCCGACAATAAATCGATCTTAACCGACGCGTTCCTTCAGAATAAAACTGCAGTAGACCCAAATAAGACTTCAACAGAAAAGAATAGCGAAAACTTAAGTGATTTTGACAAAGAGATCATCGCCATTCTCGATGAATACGTCAAACCTGCCGTGGCCAGTGATGGTGGAAATATCGCCTTCGATTCGTTTGATGAGGAATCTAAGACGGTCAAGGTGATTTTACAGGGTGCATGTAGTGGTTGTCCTTCTTCTACCATAACACTGAAAAACGGAATCGAGACCATGCTCAAAGAAATGTTACAAGGCAGAGTGTTGGCGGTTGAAGCGATGAATGGTTAATGGGTTTACTTTCTCCAACTCTTGGCACTATTAACTTAATTTTCAGAAAATTGGCTGCTCAAAATTGTATCTTCAACTTCTAACTTTAAAAATCAAAAATTATGGCAGTTTTAAAAGTAATTGAAGTAATGGCGAATAGCACAGAGAGTTTTGAAGATGCAATTCGCAATGCAGTAAAACAAGCTGGTAAAAGTGTAAAAAATATCAGATCGGCTTATGTTCGCGAGCAAAGTGTTAATGTGAATGGAGACAATGTAACTGAATTCCGCGTGAACGTTAAAATATCATTCGAGGTACAGTAATTCATTTTTCACCTCGAAAAATACGCTTTTGAAATCCTCAAAAGCGTATTTTTGTTTTCACAACACAAAAGAATGCGTCAACTTTCAGTCTTGCTATGTACCCTTTTCCTGGTGCTTTCCTGCAACCAAAAAAAAACTGAACCTTTGGAATCTCATCGTTACACCAATGCGTTAGTTCATGAAACTAGCCCCTACCTATTACAACATGCCCACAATCCTGTAAATTGGAATCCGTGGAATACCAAGGTGCTCCAGCGTGCGAAAGAAGAAAAAAAATTGCTATTGATCAGCATTGGGTACGCGGCGTGTCATTGGTGTCATGTCATGGAAAAAGAGAGTTTTGAAGACTCAACGGTTGCGGCGGTCATGAATGAGAACTTCATAAATATCAAAGTAGATCGTGAAGAACGGCCTGATGTAGATCAAGTATATATCAATGCGGTGCAGTTGATGACCGGTAGCGCAGGATGGCCTCTCAATGTTATTGCATTACCTGATGGTCGCCCCGTTTGGGGAGGGACCTACTTTCAGAAAGATGCATGGGTTGATCGTATCACGCAAATCGAATCATTGTACCGTACCGAGCCAGAGAAATTGGAGGCCTATGCTTCCAATCTTCAAAAAGGTATTGCTTCCATGGATCTGGTTACCCGAAACGACGAAAACGGGGCCATACAAACATTTCCGTTGGACGAAACCATGGCAACATTGAAAAAAACGTTCGATCCAGAATATGGTGGAACCAATAGAGCGCCAAAATTCATGATGCCCAACGCCCTTAGCTTTTTACTTCGGCTTGGAGTGCAATCTAATGATCAAGAACTGATAGATCACGTGTTTCTCACGCTTGATAAAATGGCCTATGGCGGACTCTATGATGCTGTTGGCGGCGGATTTTCACGCTATAGTGTGGATAATCGCTGGCATGTACCTCACTTTGAAAAAATGCTTTATGACAACGCGCTCTTAGTAAGTTTGTACAGTGAAGCCTATGCATTCTCCAAAAATCCACTTTACAAAGATGTGGTGGAAGAAACCTTGGCATTCATCGCAACAGAAATGACTAATGACGAAGGTGGATTTTATTCTTCCCTGGACGCCGATAGTGACAATGACAAAGGTGAATTAGAGGAAGGAGCTTTCTACACCTATACAGAAGACGAACTGAGAGGTGTTCTCGGAGATGATTTTACGCTATTTCAGGCATTTTACAATGTGAATGATTTTGGCTATTGGCAAGAGGAAGATGCCTATGTACTCATCCGAAAGGAAAGTGATGCTTCCTTTGCGGAAAATTCTGGGCTCTCGGAAGCAGACTTTCAGAAGAAAAAGAAAAAATGGCGGAAAGCACTTCAAACATTTCGTGAAAAGCGGGCACGCCCTCGATTGGATGACAAGACCTTGACGTCTTGGAATGCGCTCATGCTAAACGGTTATATTGATGCGTACAAAACGTTCCCTAACGACGCCTATTTAGAAGTCGCCCTTCGAAATGCAGCATTCCTAAAAAAGAACATGCTCAAATCTGACGGTTCATTGTACCATTCCTATAAAAATGGAACGAGTACAATCAATGGGTATCTGGAAGACTATGCTTCTCTTTCGAAAGCCTATATAGCCTTATATGAGGTTACGTTAGACGAGACATGGCTAAATTTGAGCAAAGAATTGGTCAATTTTGCCATTGCACATTTTCAGGACGGTGACAGTAATATGTTCTATTTTACCTCAGATGAAGATGCAGAACTGGTTACACGAACCATAGAATATAGAGACAATGTGATTCCTGCTTCAAACTCGATCATGGCCAACAACCTCTACAAATTATCCCATTATTTTGAAGCGCCAGAATTTCGGGAATTGAGCGATCAGATGTTGAAAAATGTGCTTCCCGATGCCGAGAAATACCCGAGTAGTTTTTCAAATTGGTTGTCGTTGCTTTTGAATCATAGGTTCAGACATTATGAAGTTGTGGTATCAGGAAGCGATGCCAAAGATAAAATGCGTGATCTACAGTCGAAGTACATTCCAAATGCAATTTTTGCCGGTGCAGAAAATAAAAGCAATAGCTATTTACTCGAAGGACGCTTTATAGAAAATCAAACGTTAATATATGTGTGTGTCAACAATGCTTGCCGCTTGCCGGTGAGTAACGTTGAAGACGCCTTAGCAAACATAAAAATCACAGAATAAATTATGGACATTCTTACAAATACTGAGAAAATCTTAGAAAAATACGGACAAAAACTCATTGACTACCTCCCAAATGTTGTGATGGCAATTCTGTTGCTCATTCTTGGATTGTGGGTCATCAGACTCATCAACAGGATGGTGAGCAAGTTCTTTGCCCGTCAAGACTACGATGTCACACTTGAAAAGTTTATCGCAAGCTTGATCAATTGGGGGTTAAAGATTATCTTATTTGTAGTGGTTGTAACCAAGTTAGGGGTTGAATCTGCCTCTTTGGTGGCCATCATTGGTGCTGCTGGTCTGGCCATTGGTCTTGCACTGCAGGGTTCGCTCTCGAATTTTGCGGGTGGGGTTCTAATTCTCTTATTGAAACCGTTTCGTGTTGGTGATTTTATTTCAGCACAAGGTGTGGACGGCACGGTAAAAGAAATTTCCATTTTCAATACCAAGCTGAACACCTTCGGAAATCAATTGGCAGTAATTCCAAATGGGAAGCTATCTAACGATAATATCATCAATTATACGGAAGAAGGGCTACGCCGCGAAAATATCATCTTTGGCATTGGTTACGATGATGATATCAAGACCGCGAAAGAAGTATTGCTCAATCTAGTGAATGAACAACCACAGGTAATTCAACTGGAAGGTAAAATACCCATGGTGGTAGTGGTTGAATTGGCTGACAGTTCTGTGAATCTGTCCGTTCGGTATTGGGCAAGCATCGACGATTTCTGGAATCTGCGCTTTCTAATATTGGAAGAAGGCAAAGCGCGATTGGAAGCTGCTGGTATTACCATTCCTTATCCTCAGAGGGATGTACACCTTCACCAGGAGAATTAGTATTTATTTAACTTTTTTAAATTAGGTGATTTAATCTGTCACCGTTAGATTTGCCGTCCTGAAGGATATTTTTTCCAAATTTTTAGGTATAGAGTCGACATTTATAAATGCAGACCTATGTTTGGCATTTTTGTTGCACTTATCATTGCACGATAGCAATCTTGGAAATACATTTGACATATCTTTTCAGGGTTCGCATAATTATAAACTCAGAATTGAAAAAAAACACTATGAAAATTTTTTGCACAGCACTAAGCGTATTATTTGTCTCATTAGCACTCTCACAAAATGCAGTAGACACACCAGTAACAGATGATTATTTAACCAGTAAATCGATTACTGTATTGGATAATCAAATAGAAATTGCGGGAAGCCCGTATGCTGAAGAAGAATTTCAACAAGGAAATATTTACAAGAACGGAAAATTGGTGGCTAGCAATGTTGCTGTACGATATAATGTTTCACGAGATGAAATTGAAGTTAAAAGTGCAGTGAACTTGAGCAATACACAAGCACGCGTGATGAAAGCAAATCCTGAAATACATGTACGGGTTTTAAATGATACGTATGTGTATATGAAGCCAAAAGCTGAAGATCAACCGAGCGGTTATTTCAACGTTATGTACGAAGGAGAACATTTCCATTTGTACAAAAAACTCAAAAAAAGGTTCATCGAGGGGAAGAAAGCTGTGAATTCAGTGGCCCGAGACATTCTACCTACCTACCAAGAGGATTACGATTTGTATTTGGTGGATGCGAATACGAATGAACTCATCGAATTGAATGGCTCTAGAAATCGAAAATTAAAGGCATTTCCTTCGCACAATAAGGAACTTAAGAAATATACCAAAACAGAAGACCTGAACATTAATAAAGATTACAGTTTGCAAAAACTGGTGGCATATTATAACACTTTAAAATAATTAGATCATGAAGAAATTAATTTCAACATTAAAAATTGCAACCCTGCTGTTCTTTGCTGGAAGCATGACTGCGCAAGATTATGCGAACAGAGCGTTTACCAGCAGCTTGTTCATCGTTGATGAGTATGTGAAAAGACAGGACGGTAACATGAATTACGATGATGAAGATTCCTACACGGGAACGCCTTTTAATCATCCAAGCTATCTTTTAGGCAATGTTTATAATGGAGATGAACTATTGGCAAACGACGTGGCACTTCGATATAACGCAGTAGCTGATGAAATGGAAATAAAGGAATCGCTTGTTTCTCCAGACGAAGACGCACGCGTACTTACAAAATCACCTGACATCTATGTAAAGATCATGGATGATATCTATGTATTCGTACCCTACATGGGAGGTGTTGAAGGTGGTGGATATTTTCAAGTGATGTACGAAGGTACGAAAGTAGATCTCTTTAAAAAGCTGAAAAAAGATTTCACACCTGAAAAGAAAGCAACAAGCTCTATCACCCGTGATATTCCTGCAAAATTCACTGACGATATAACATATTATCTAGCAGACAAAGATGGAAAGTTTTACGAATTGCCGAATTCGCGCCGAAAAAAACTTAAAGTTTTTGCTAAGAAAGAGGATGATATGAAAGATTATGTGAACGACAATGACTTAGATCTGAACGAAGAAAAAGACCTAATGCGAGCTGTGAAGCATTTTGATTCAGAAATGTAAGCCCTCACTGATTTTATATTGAAAAAAGCGCCCTAACGGCGCTTTTTTTATTGGTCTTGTTGCATCAGCTGTTTGCTATAGTATGACGGATAGATGCCGTAGGTTTTATAGAACGCTTTCGAAAAAGACTCCGCACTCTTAAAACCACAGTCAAACGCTACGGCTTTAATGGTGTACTTCCGGAAGGTTGGGTTATCCCGCAATTCTTTGAATGCATATGAAACGCGAAGCTCATTCAAGTAACTCGAGAAGTTCTTGCCTTTCTTATAATTGATCACTTTGGATAGATAGGTTGAGTTCGTATTGCAATCTTTGGCGAGTTGTGTGAGCTTAATATCGGGAGACAAGTATTTTTTCTCTGCCTCAAATTGCTGTAATTGCACTAAAATATCGGCTACGATTTCTTCGGAAATATCGATACCTTCCTCCTCTTTTTCGGACTTGACTTGGACTGGCTCTTCCCGCTCTACCTGGGTATTCTTGGCCGTGAGCAATTCGAATCGTTTTCGATAGGTCTGTTGCCTTTTAATGTAATATCCCAATAATCCCAAACAAAACAACAGAACACCCCCGATAAGCCACACTTTCTCTTGGGAGGCCTGATGTTTGGCCTCCAGCCCTTCAATAAGGGCGTCCTTTTCCTCGAGCAACTTTGGTATTTCATATTCCTCAGCGATCTTATCTTTGATGTATACTCGCTTTATGTTTATAAGTTTTACTACCAAGAGCAATTTTTGCATATATGCCAATTGTTGTTCTTGATCTCCCAATTCGGCATAGTACGTTGCCAATTTATCGTAAACCACGGGCAACTCGGGGTAAAGCACACTCTTTCTATCATATATAGAATCTACTTTTTCGAAAAATGAAATCCCTTTTTCTTTATCTCCCTTTTGGAAGAATATGCTCCCCATAT
>JAWWCH010000051.1:0-8521 GCA_033720575.1 Marinirhabdus sp. | reverse complement strand
GCAGAGATGTAGGGCATAATACCCAATGCAAAAACAGATGCATTTGCGAATGCTCCTCCTGTAAATGCATTTAACAACCCTCCAATTCCACCGGCATCAAAATTACCAGCAAATCCGCCCAATTTCGAAGCATCAATGTTAGGCAATACTACTTGCGCACCGAAACGGTACACCAAAAGCAGCCCAAGCGTTACCAAGATACGGTTACGCAGCTCCTCAATTTTCCAGACATTTTTTAAGTTCTCGATAAATTTCATCCGTATCTAAATTACAATGTTATTGCTTCACCTCCAGCAGCTTCAATAGCTTCCTTAGCTGAGGCAGTAAACTTGTGTGCAGATACTTTTAATTTAGCTTTCAATTCTCCTCTACCCAAAATCTTCACCATATCATTTTTTCCGGCCAAACGAAGACTTACCAAGGTATCGAAGTCTACTGTATCTTTGATTTTCTTGTCGTCAACCAATTGTTGCAAGGTGTCAATATTCACACCTTGGTATTCTTTTCGGTTGATGTTCGTAAATCCAAATTTAGGAACACGACGCTGTAATGGCATCTGACCACCTTCGAATCCGATTTTCTTAGAGTATCCCGAACGTGACTTCGCACCTTTGTGCCCACGGCCTGACGTTCCAGCTTTACCAGAACCTTGACCTCGCCCTAATCGTTTTCCCTCTCTATGGGTAGAACCTTCTGCAGGTTTTAAGTTACTTAAATCCATGTTGTATATCTTAAACAGTTTCTACTGAAACCAAGTGTTTAACTTTATTTACCATACCAAGAATATTTGGCGTGTCTTCGTGCTCGATTGTCTGTCCGATCTTTTTAAGACCCAACGCTTCAAGCGTTCTCTTTTGGTTCTGTGTGCGGTTGATAGCACTCTTTACCTTAGTTACTTTAATTTTTGCCATTTCTTCAGTATTTATCCTTTATATAATTTTTCCAAAGTAATACCACGTTGCTTGGCTACGGTATCTGCACTTCGCAATTGCAAAAGTGCATCAAAAGTTGCTTTTACTACGTTGTGTGGATTTGAAGATCCTTGCGACTTTGATAATACATCGTGTACTCCTACAGCCTCCAATACGGCACGTACAGCACCACCAGCAATCAAACCAGTACCGGGAGCGGCTGGCAACAAGTTTACTCGTGCTCCACCATATTTCCCTTTTTGTTCGTGCGGAAGGGTTGCCTTATTCAAAGGAATACGCACCAAATTTTTCTTGGCGTCTTCGATGGCTTTGGCAATAGCACTAGCAACGTCTTTCGACTTTCCTAATCCTTGGCCAACTACACCGTTCTCATCTCCTACAACTACAATAGCTGAAAATCCGAAAGCACGACCACCTTTGGTTACCTTAGTAACACGTTGTACACCCACCAATCGGTCTTTTAATTCAAGTCCTCCTGGTTTTACTGTTTCTACGTTTTTATAATCTTGATACATATTTCTTAGAATTTAAGGCCGCCTTCGCGTGCTCCTTCAGCTAATGATTTTACTCTTCCGTGGTATAGGTAACCTCCTCTGTCGAAACTTACGGTTTCAACACCAGCTTTGTTCGCTTTCTCGGCGATTGCCTTACCCACTAATTTTGCAGCTTCAACTTTATTCACTTTTGAAGCGTCTATATCTTTATCTCTTGAAGATGCAGCGGTAATGGTAGTTCCATTTACATCGTCAATAAGTTGTGCATAGATCTCTTTATTACTTCTGTACACAGCCAAACGTGGACGTTCTGCTGTTCCTGCAACCGATTTACGGATTCTGAATCGAATTCGGTCTCTTCTATCGCTTTTTGATAATGCCATAACGTTATATCTTATGCAGATTTACCTGCTTTTCTTCTAATGATTTCACCAACAAACTTGATACCCTTTCCTTTGTAAGGTTCTGGCTTACGGAAGCCACGGATCTTCGCCGCTACTTGCCCTACCAATTGCTTGTCGTGCGATGTTAATATTACAATCGGGTTTTTCCCCTTGTCGCTAACGGTCTCAACTTTTACTTCTGGAGCAATGTCCATAACGATGTTGTGAGAAAAACCGATGGCCAGATCTAGTTTCTGACCTTGGTTGCTTGCTCTGTACCCAACTCCAACCAACTCTAACTTCTTGGTCCATCCATTAGACACACCTTCAATCATGTTGTTAACGAGCGAGCGGTACAAACCGTGCTTTGCTCTGTGATCCTTCGCATCGCTAGGACGCTCCAAGATTACATTATTATCTTCAATTTTTACGCTAACATCAGAAAATTCCTGAGTTAACTCGCCTAATTTCCCTTTAACAGTAATCGTGCTGTCTTTTACATCAACAGTTACTCCTTCAGGAATCGCTACCGGGTTTTTACCTATTCTTGACATTTCTTTTTTGTCTTTAAATTTTTAGTAAACGTAACACAATACTTCACCACCTACATTTTGGTTTGCTGCTTGCTTTCCTGTCATCACTCCTGCTGAAGTTGATACGATGGCAATACCCAAACCGTTTAGGATACGTGGCATTTCTGAAGCACCTGCATACTTACGTAAACCGGGTGTACTTATTCTTTGCATTTTTTTGATCACCGGATCTTTAGTGAGCTTATCATATTTCAAAGCAATTTTGATGGTTCCTTGCGGACCGTTATCGTCTTCAAACTTGTAGCTCAAGATGTATCCTTGATCAAACAAAATTTTTGTAATCTCTTTTTTAAGATTTGAAGCTGGCACCTCTACTACGCGGTGTCCTGCTTTCACTGCATTTCTAACTCTCGTTAAGAAATCTGCGATTGGATCTGTTGTCATTTATTTAAATTTCGGAAGTGGTTTTCGTCCCGCTTACTATCGGGGCAAACCTTCATCCAGTTAATACTTTACCAGCTTGCTTTACGCACTCCAGGAATTAATCCTTGGTTCGCCATTTCACGGAACATTACACGTGAAATTCCGAATACTCTCATATATCCTCTCGGACGTCCTGTTAACTTACAACGGTTATGTTGACGAACAGGAGATGCATTCTTTGGCAATTTTTGCAACGCTTCGTAGTCACCGGCTTCTTTCAAAGCTTTACGCTTTTCCGCATACTTGGCAACCATTTTAGCTCTTTTGCGCTCACGCGCTTTCATTGATTCTTTAGCCATCTCTTAGTTCTTTTTAAAAGGTAATCCTAATTCGGTTAATAATGATTTTGCTTCTTTGTCAGTGTCAGCTGAAGTCACAAACGTAATGTTCATTCCTTCGATTTTCTTAACTCGATCAATATTGATCTCTGGAAAGATAATCTGCTCGGTAACTCCCATACTGTAGTTTCCTCTACCATCGAAACCTGTAGCATTAATACCGTTAAAGTCACGAACGTTTGGCAAGGCAGATGTGATCAGTCTATCTAAAAACTCATACATGCGCTCTCCACGTAGGGTAACTTTAGCTCCAATTGGCATACCCTTACGTAATTTAAAGGTAGCAACGTCTTTCTTCGAAATGGTTGCCATTGCCTTTTGACCAACGATGCGCGTTAACTCCTCCACAGAGTTATCGATCAGCTTCTTGTCGGCCACAGCTGCTCCAACCCCACGTGATACTACGATGCACTTTAGTTTTGGAACCTGCATTACGTTTTTGTAACCAAATTCGTCTGTAAGAGCGTTTATTACGCGGCTCTTATATTCTTCCTTAAGTCTTGGTGTATATGCCATAACTATAATTCTTGATTCGATTTTTTAGAAAATCGTACTTTTTTACCATCTTCCATTCTATAGCCCACACGTGTAGCATCTCCAGATTTTGGATCTACCAACGACAGGTTAGAAATATGAATTGGAGCTTCTTTTTCAGTAATTCCACCTTGAGGATTTGCCGCACTCGGCTTCTCGTGTTTCTTTACCGTGTTTACTCCTTCTACTATTGCTTTGTTCTTTTCAGCATCTACACGCAGTACTTTTCCTTCGGAACCTTTGTGGTCTCCGGCGGTAACTACCACTGTATCTCCTGATTTTATTTTAAGCTTTCCCATTTCGTTTTCGCATTAAAGCACCTCTGGTGCCAATGATACTATTTTCATAAATTGTTTGTCACGAAGCTCTCTAGCAACAGGACCAAAAACACGAGTACCTCTCATCTCCCCTTGTGGGTTCAACAATACACATGCGTTGTCGTCGAAACGGATGTAAGAACCATCTGGTCTTCTTACTTCCTTCACGGTACGCACAACCACTGCGGTTGATACGGTACCTTTTTTTACTGTTCCGTTAGGCGTTGCTTCTTTTACAGTAACAACAATTTTGTCTCCGATTGATGCGTAACGCTTCTTGGTTCCGCCCAATACACGGATGGTAAGCACCTCTTTGGCACCTGTGTTATCCGCTACTCTAAGTCTTGATTCTTGCTGTAACATAATTACTTCGCTCTTTCAATTATTTCTACTAGTCTCCAACATTTGGTTTTACTCATAGGTCGTGTTTCCATGATCTTTACAGTATCACCTTCGTTGCAGTCGTTTTTCTCGTCGTGTGCTACGTATTTCTTCGTTTTCAAAACGAACTTTCCATACATAGGGTGTTTTACTTTCTTCACCTCGGCAACTACGATAGACTTCTCCATCTTGTTACTGGTTACTACACCGATACGCTCTTTTCTTAAGTTTCTTTTTACTTCCATCTTTCAGCTTGGTACTATTGTACTTCTCTTTTAGTTAGTTCTGTCGCAATTCTGGCAATAGCTCTTCTATGAGTTCTCAACTGAATTGGATTGTCCAACGGTGAAATGGTGTGTGCCATTTTAAGGTTTGCAAATGCCTGTCTGTTTTCAGCTAGAGCTTCTTGCAAATCCGCTGTTGATGCTTCTTTTATTTCTGATTGTTTCATCTTTATAAAAATTAAGCTTGATAATCTCTAGACATGATAAACTTAGTCTTCACAGGCAATTTTTGAGCGGCAAGACGAAGGGCTTCCTTAGCAGTTTCTAACGGTACTCCTGAAACTTCGAATAATACTCTACCTGGCTTCACTACAGCTGCCCAATATTCAACTGCACCTTTACCTTTACCCATACGTACCTCAAGAGGCTTCTTGGTGATCGGCTTATCTGGAAAAATCATGATCCAGATAGAACCTTCCCTTTTCATATAACGGGTAGCGGCAATACGCGCTGCTTCTATTTGACGTGCAGTCAAGAAATTTGAGTCTAAAGATTTAATACCAAAAGTTCCATAGGCTAACTGATTTCCTCGACCAGCGTTGCCCTTCATACGGCCCTTTTGTTGTTTACGGTATTTTGTTCTTTTGGGTTGTAACATTTGTTCTGTTCTTTAAAAAATTACTTTCTGTTACGACGTGATTTGTTACCACCTCGACCAGAACCGCCTTTTCCACCTTTTTTGGCTAAGCCAACTAATGGAGAAAGCTCTCTTTTACCATATACTTCACCTTTCATGATCCATACTTTCACTCCCAATCTACCATAGGTAGTGTGGGCTTCAACTAAAGCATAGTCAATATCGGCTCTAAATGTACTCAACGGAATACGACCATCTTTGTACGCCTCACTACGTGCCATTTCAGCACCGTTCAAACGTCCAGAGATCTGGATCTTGATTCCCTCAGCATTCATTCGCATTGCAGCCGCAATTGCCATCTTGATTGCACGACGGTAAGAGATTCTATTCTCAATTTGTCTTGCAACACTGCTGGCCACCAAAAACGCGTCTAATTCTGGACGCTTAATTTCGTGAATGTTGATTTGCACTTCTTTTCCGGTAATCTTCTTCAGCTCTTCTTTAAGCTTGTCTACCTCTTGACCGCCTTTACCAATAATGATACCTGGGCGAGCCGTTGTGATAGTAACGGTTACAAGCTTAAGCGTACGCTCAATGATTACTCGTGACACACTTGCTTTACTTAAACGAGCGTGAACATATTTTCTAATCTTGTCGTCTTCGGCTAATTTATCACCGTAGTCGTTACCTCCGTACCAGTTGGATTCCCATCCTCTAATGATACCTAAGCGGTTCCCGATTGGATTTGTCTTCTGTCCCATTTAAATTTAGCTTTGTGTGTTATCGTTAGCTCCTAATACCAGTGTTACGTGGTTTGAGCGTTTTCTAATTCTGTGTGCACGACCCTGTGGTGCTGGACGAAGTCTTTTCAACATCGTTCCTCCATCTACACGGATCTCCTTAATAAACAGATCGGCATCTTCAATTGAAGCCTCTTCGTTCTTTGCTTGCCAGTTTGCAATGGCAGACAATAACAGCTTTTCCAAGCGGTTTGAAGCTTCTTTCTTGCTGAATCTTAAAATATTAAGCGCTGTATCTATCTTTTCACCGCGAATTAAATCTGCGACCAAACGCATTTTTCTTGGTGATGTAGGGCAATTGTTCAATTTAGCAAAGTATTGTGTCTTCTTTGCTTCCTTGATTGCTTCTGCTCTTTCTCTTTTACGAACTCCCATGGCTTATTATTTTTTTCCTTTGTTTTTTGCACCTGCATGACCACGGAATGATCGCGTTGGTGAAAATTCGCCTAATTTATGTCCTACCATGTTTTCAGTAACATATACCGGAACGAATTGACGTCCGTTATGTACCGCAATGGTTTGTCCTACAAAATCTGGAGTAATCATTGAAGCACGTGACCAAGTTTTGATCACAGTCTTCTTATTAGACTCTACATTTTGCTGTACTTTTCTATCTAACTTGTAGTGAACGTACGGTCCTTTTTTTAATGATCTTGCCATAGCTTATTTCTTTCTACGTTCGATTATATACTTATTACTAGCCTTCGTTCTTGAACGGGTTTTATATCCTTTAGAAGGGATACCATTTCTTGAACGTGGGTGACCTCCTGAAGACTTCCCTTCACCACCACCCATTGGGTGATCTACCGGGTTCATCACTACTGGTCTTGTACGTGGACGACGGCCTAACCATCTTGATCTACCTGCTTTTCCACCTACTAACAACTGGTGGTCACTGTTACTTACAGCACCGATAGTTGCCATACACGTAGTAAGCACTAATCTAGTTTCACCAGAGGGCAACTTCACTGTTGCGTATTTACCATCACGCGCCATTAACTGTGCAAAAGCTCCAGCACTACGTGCCATAACAGCACCTTGACCTGGGCGTAATTCTATACAAGAGATAATTGTACCTAGAGGGATATTTGCAAGGGTCATTGCATTTCCGATTTCAGGAGCGGTTTGCTCACCAGAAACGATGTTCTGCCCTACTTGAAGTCCATTCTGAGCTATCACATACCTTTTTTCACCATCTTGGTAATTCACCAACGCGATAAAAGCGGTACGGTTCGGATCGTATTCGATAGTCGCAACAGTGGCAGGAATGCCATGCTTGTCACGTTTAAAATCGATAATTCTGTAACGTTTCTTATGACCTCCACCAATATAGCGCATGGTCATTTTTCCTCGATTGTTTCTACCACCAGAACGTTTTTTCGGAGCTAATAATGTTTTCTCCGGCTTATCAGTTGTTATGGCATCGTAACCATTTACAACTCTAAAACGCTGTCCTGGGGTGATAGGTTTTAATTTTCTTACTGACATTTTTGTCTAATTTATCGTAAGCTACGCTTACAAATTGTTGTAAAAATCTATTGTATCACCTTCCGCCACCTGTACAATTGCTTTTTTATATGCATTTGTTTTACCAGTTTGGATCCCCGTTTTCGTGTAACGAGTACGACGATCTGGGCGGACATTCATTGTGCGAACCTTTTCAACAGAAACTCCGTAAGTGGCCTCAACCGCTTTCTTGATCTCTACCTTATTCGCCTTTGGGTTTACCACGAAACCATATCGGTTATTCAATTCCGCATCGGTCGTGGCTTTTTCCGTAATAATAGGTTTTATTAAGATATTCATCTTGCTTCTATTTACTTAAATTCGTATTAATTCCTTCCAAAGAACCTTCAAACAGCACAACACTGTTTGCATTCATAATTTTGTAAGTACTTAATTCTGAGTTACTTATAACTTCTGTACCTTTCAAATTGCGAGACGACAAATATACGTTATTATTTGACTCTCCCAACACAAACAAAGACTTTTTGTTTTCTAGTCCGAGATTCTTCAAAACCGAAGTAAAATTCTTCGTTTTTGGAGCATCGAAACTTAGGTCTTCTATCACCACGATCGACTTGTCATTTGCCTTTAAAGTAAGGGCAGATTTACGCGCCAATCGTTTTAGGTTTTTGTTCAATTTGAATGAATAACTTCTTGGTCTAGGTCCGAACATTCGTCCACCACCTTTAAACAAACCAGACTTGATGCTACCCGCACGGGCAGTACCTGTTCCTTTTTGTTTTTTGATCTTTCTGGTTGAACCAGTTATTTCAGCACGTTCTTTTGCCTTGTGCGTTCCTTGGCGTTGATTGGCCAAGTACTGTTTTACATCAAGGTACATTGCGTGATTATTAGGCTCAATTCCGAACACATCTTTAGAAAGTTCAACCTTTCTACCTGTGTCTTTTCCGTTTACATCTAATACAGCTACCTTCATTATTTCTGAATCATTACGTAAG
>JAWWCH010000050.1:0-8664 GCA_033720575.1 Marinirhabdus sp. | reverse complement strand
CATTCCCCCGCCCCGATAGCTATCGGGGTATCGGGTCGGGTCTTCCGCTGTATCCGCCAATCGGCTTGGCGGGATGCCGCTGCAACCCCTAATGCATACGAATGCGCACGAACAGCAACTTATGCGTTAGGGATTGAGCCTAGGTACCGTGTACCGGTGAAAGCCTGTCTGCCGGCAGGTAGGCCCGACCGCGCCTTGGGCGTGGTAACGCCAAACTAGAAATTTTATCCTCCACAACTAGCGCCCGCAGCCACCAAATCGTCTAGGTAGACTTCGTAATTTGTACCCGTATCTTGACCGTTTACTGAGGCATTTCCGTTCGATTCTTTGCACAGTTCGAACTCTGGGGTTTGTTCTGAACTACAGAAGCGACAGGTGCGCTCGTCATCATTTCCACAAGAAATCAGGGTGATAGAAAAGATACAAATTGTGGCTAGATATTTCATAAGGTTACGGTTTCAGAAGTAAAACGCTAAAGTAAGCCGATTATTTTGGACGTGATTCTAGCACTGAGGAAATTTCGTGATACATGAATTAATGTGTTCCGATCATGACCCAGATTTGACGTTAAAATAATCGAGCACCCGCAAGCTTGTGAGTCCGTGAATAATGATACTGAACAGGATTACGTAGCTTACGATGCCGTAGAGTTGGTCATATTCGGTAAAATTTCCATGTAACAATCCGTAGCTAAGGTAAAAGACACTTCCAATCCCCTTAATGCCAAAAAATCCGATGGCCCATTTCTTTTTTGTTGAATATTGCGAAATCGGCACCATGGCCAAATAGCCAAATAGCGGGCGTAATACCAACACGATGAGCAGGCTGACCAAGATTCCGTAACCATCGGTATAGTTTAAGATCCCGGAACAAATAGCCCCACCAAAAAAGATGGTCCAGATTACCACTAATAATTTTTCGATTTCTTCTATAAAGGGAACCATAAAATCATCAACCGATTCACTTTCTTTTTCGGGTCGATGACGCTGCATAAACAAGCCCGTCACAAACACACAGATAAAGCCATAGGTACTAAGCACTTCTGCCAGGCCGTACGAAAAAAATGTAAGGGCTACAGCGATGAAGCCATTGAGCACATACTTCTTTTTTTTATCGGTATGCATGGCGATCAGCTCGCTGTACAGATACCCTATGGCCATGCCGAGTACTGTGGCGCCCAGAATTTTGTAGATGAGATAAAAGCTGAAGAAATGGGCCCAATCAATACTGCCGAAAGTATCGGCCTCAGACCACAGAATGGCCATAAAAACGAACGGGAATGCAAGTCCGTCGTTGATCCCCGCCTCTGCGGTGAGGGTAAATTGCATGCCTTTTTCTTTAGTGCTGGCATGTTGCTCTTCTTTCAGTTGCATTTCTGATGCCAATACCGGGTCGGTGGGTGCTAGAATTGCAGCGAGCAATAAGGCAACAGGGCCGTTGAGGCCTAGCACAAAATGGGAAATGACAAAAACTACCACCATAAATAACGGCATGTTGATGACAATGAGTGAAAAGGGCGGTCGCCATTCTTTCCATTTATAATGAGTCCCTATTTTGAGTCCGGCAGTCATCAAGCTAATAATAACGATAGCCTCAGAGATCGTTTTGCTGTAATTGAGGTTGAATAACGGATCTGGCCAAGGTAGGGGCGCTTCGATTAAAAAGAGTACGATACCCAGACACAGCAACGGAATGATATATGTTATTTTGATTTTCTTGGTGTACAACGGAAGGAAAGCCACCACGGTAAGTGCAAAACCTAGATAGGCAATGGCCATGAAGTATGGCTGCATGTTGATGATGTCATCCATGGTGCTTTCGGAGTTTCAAAAACTTACATAAACCGTGATGTACTATGGGCATATGGTATAGGTAATTTCTAAGCCGTTTAACTTTGGGGCATTAGACATTAGGGTTCTCGGCCGTTGGAAGTTTCTCATCGTCGTTGGTAGCAATTACAACATCTTCAAAATCGATTGGTTTACCCAAATAGGCAATGACGCTACCTTGGTCCACGTCAAATTCGGAGAGCGTATCTATCAACTTCAGATTGCCTCCAGGATCTTTAATGAACAGCGGTATGGCTTCCTCGTTTTCACGAATGGCGTTTAGCACATTCATGAATTTTGAGTTGTCATCTACTTCGATTTCTTGAATTGACGGATAATCTCTTGCCACTTCGGTAAACCGGATGTAATCATGGGAGTTGCTGAACACATCGTTTTGATTGAATTCTTTATTGTTCAGTAATTCTTCGGAAGTCATCAATCTGAATGTTCCATTCTCACCAAATTGTTTTCCGAAACGCTGCATGGCCTGACGGTTAATTTCATCGTTGCCGGTCATTGCCAATAGGTAACCCACATCGCTCAATTCGATGTTATCGGTAAGGTCGTCATTGTAAATATTGGCGTTGATGGCGTCGAGGCCCAATTCTTTTGCTTTCTCGATATTGCTACGGTTGGCGTCTACCAAGACAACATGACGATTGTTTTTCTGTAGATATGACGCAATCAAACGTGACACGCGAGACGCACCCACGATCATGATCCCTTCGGATTTCTTTAAGAATACGCCTAAAAGTGATGCTACCAGTCGCGCGGTGGTTGCATTCAACAAAACAGTAACCAACACGAGCCCAAAGACCAATGGCGTGATATACTCTGCTCCTGGAACCCCCATTTCAACCAATTTGGTTCCGAATAGGGAAGCAATCCCAGCGGCAACAATACCACGCGGACCCACCCAGCTGATGAATAATTTTTCGTTCATTTTTAGATCAGAGCCCAAAGTGCTTAGCAATACGCCAATGGGTCGGACCACAAAAATAATTAGCGCAAATAATATGGCGGTTTTCCAGTTGTATATGAGCATTAGGTCATCTATACTGATATTGGCTGCCAACAATATAAAAAGTATGGAAATGAGCAAAACACTCAACGATTCTTTAAAGTACAACAGCTCCTTCAGGTTAGGCAAATTGGCGTTCCCAAGGAACATACCCATAACCACCACCGAAAGTAAGCCCGACTCGTGTGCAAATAAATCACTCAAAACAAAGATGAGCAATACCATGGAGAGCGAAGCGACATTTAAAAGATAATGCGGAATCACTTTTCGTTTTACAGCGTGATACATCGCGAATCCGCCAGCCAGACCAAATGCAAATCCGATGACAATGATCTTCCCAAATTCCAACAATGCGTGTTTGGTGTATGCCCCGCCTGAGCCGTGATCATTTACAGCTTCTGTAGCCACTTCTTCTAGTCCTGTAGGTACATTCACCGTTATAAACCCAAAAACCAAAACGGCAACCAATGCACCAATTGGGTCAATAAGTATGCCTTCCCATTTTAACACTGCAGACACGTCTTTCTTTAGAGGTATATTTCTCAGTATCGGTGTTATAACTGTGGGTCCAGTAACAATGATGAGTGCTGCAAACAAAAATGAGATTTGCCAATTTAGACCAAAGATATAGTGGGCGGCTACGCCGCCTCCAAAAAAGGTAATGATAGATCCTAAGCTGATCAGCTTCCCGATGACACCCCCAACTTTTTTTACTTCGCCGAGTTTGAGTGTGAGTCCGCCCTCAAAAAGAATGATCCCGATAGCCAATGACACAAAATAAAATAAGCTTTCTCCAGGGAAGAAACCTTTTTCGGTATTCCATATCGGTTGAATCCATTGGGTACCATCTTCAGAAATAAACGTTGAAATAGGCCCAACAAAAAGGCCAATGAGGATCAGCGGTAAGATGGCGGGTATTTTGAATTTCCAGGCTACCCATTGTGCCAATATTCCTAAGATAATAATTCCTGCCAGTTCTAACATAGGCGTGTTTTGGTTGATTTTGGTCCGAAAAATATAAAGATACACTAAGATGCTGAAACTTTTGGCAAAACATTAGTAGCCAAACAGCACCATACGCTTATATCTTCTGTTGCCAAAATAATCAAACTTGGCGCAACCTACAAATAGCAACATGCTGTCTTAAAAAACCCTTAACACGCTCTTGCAATCGCCTGCCTTTTTGTAATTTGCGTCCCCTATGCAGCTATATCCCATCGAAGCCGGTAATTTTAAGTTAGACGGAGGCGCTATGTTTGGTGTCGTTCCTAAAACGTTATGGACCCGAACCAATCCAGCAGACAGCAATAATATGATTGATATTGCAGCGCGATGCATGCTCATTGAGAACGGCGATAGACTCACACTTATCGATACTGGTATGGGAAACAAACAATCTGACAAGTTTTTTGGATACTATTTCCCATGGGGCGAACATTCGTTGGATGCATCCCTTAAAAAATATGGATTCCACAGAGATGATATCACCGATGTCTTTTTAACCCATTTACACTTTGACCATTGTGGAGGCAGTATTCAGTGGAATAAGGACCGAACCGGATATGAACCCGCTTTTAAAAATGCGACGTTCTGGAGTAATGAAGACCACTGGGAATGGGCCACCAAGCCCAACCGTCGAGAAAAAGCATCCTTTTTAAAAGAAAACATCTTGCCCATGCAAGAGAGTGGGCAGTTGCAATTCGTAGAAAAACCCGCCTCAGATTACTCAGAGGCCAATGAAATGGATTTCGGCATTTTCTTTGCAGATGGTCACACAGACAAACAAATGATTCCACACGTGACATATAAGGATAAGACCATTGTTTTTATGGCAGATTTGCTCCCCACGGCTGGACACCTTCCACTGCCGTTTGTTATGGGTTATGATACACGACCTTTGCTCACTTTGCCAGAAAAAGAAAAATTTTTAAATGCCGCAGCAGATAATCACTATTATTTGTGGCTCGAACACGATGCTCACAACCCTATTATAACCGTTAAACATACTGAAAAAGGCGTTCGCCTAGATCAGGTTTATACTATTGAAGAACTCTTAAATTAAAATGTAAAACATGAATATCTTAAAATCCTCTCTAATTGCCGTTACCGCTGCTACACTATTTGTTGGTTGTGGCGGATCGGTAGCTCCTGTAGTTTCAACTCCGATTGAAAATATCGATATGACCCCCATTAAAGCTGCGCCATTGACGGACGAGCAGTACAAAATTTGGGGAGCAGGCGATTTGGTGACAGACACCATTCCAGGTATGAGCGTAGACAAAGCCTATGCTGAAATCATCAAAAAACAAAAAGGCAAAACCGTGATCGTTGGTGTTGTAGATAGCGGTATCGATATTGAACATGAAGATTTGAAGGATGTAATTTGGACAAATGAAGATGAAATTCCAAACAACGGAATAGATGATGACAACAACGGATATGTTGACGACATTCACGGATGGAATTTCTTAGGAGATATCGTTGGTGAGAACATGGAGTATGTTCGTATCATCAAAAAATTGGAGCCTCGTTTTGAAGGCAAGTCAGAATCTGCTATAAGTGCTGCAGATCGTCCTGAATATGATCTCTACAAAAAAGCAAAAGCTGAATTCGAGAAGGAACAACAACAAGCTATGGGCCAAAAGGCGCAATACGAACAAATTTTGGCTGCTGTGAAACCGGCACATGCCGCGATGACCAAAAGATTCGGTAAAGAGGACTACACGCAAGAAGACCTCAACACTATTTCAAACCCAACTGCCGCCGAGCAACAGCAAATCGGGGTGCTGACTCAAATGTTGAGTTTTGGGGAAAGTGTGCCTGCTGTAATTGAACAATTGGAAGCAGGTATTGACTATTTTGGAGGTCGACTGGCAACACATTTCAATATGGATAAGAATTTCAGAGCAGAAATGTTGGGAGACGATGAAGACGATTGGAGTACTAAGTATTACGGGAATAACGATGTTGATGGTCCTGATCCGAAAAAAGAAGACGCCAAGCACGGTACCCACGTTGCCGGTATTATTGCTGCAGAACGCAACAATGGTATTGGAATAGATGGTGTGGCCAATAACGTAGAAATAATGGTTTTGCGTGCTGTACCAGATGGTGATGAATATGACAAAGACATTGCGAATGCCATTCGGTATGCTGTAGACAACGGGGCAAAAGTGATAAACACCAGCTTCGGAAAGTATTATTCTACACATCCTGAGTGGGTAATCGACGCTATCAAGTATGCCGATAGCAAAGATGTTCTTATCGTAAATGCCTCTGGAAATGAAGGTCTGAATCTGGATGAAAACATCGTATATCCAAACGATCAAACTAAATTGGGCGCTGAATATGCGAGCAATGTGCTTTCTGTGGGTGCCTTGAATTATAAGTACGGTGGCGACTTAGTTGCTAGCTTTTCGAACTATGGAAACAGCAACGTTGATGTATTTGCTCCAGGGGTGAAAATTTGGTCTACCACGCCCTTGAACGAATATGAGTACTTACAGGGAACATCTATGGCAGCACCTGCTGTGGCCGGTGTAGCTGCAGTTATCAGATCGATGTATCCGAATTTAACGGCAACTCAGGTAAAACAAGTGATCATGGACAGCGGCCTACCTGCCAACACCAATGTGGTGCTTGGAGGCGACGCATCAAACACCGATTCATTCCAGAATATTTCGAAATCTGGAAAGATGGTGAACTTGTATAATGCATTAATCATGGCCGATAAAATGTCGCGATAAGCTTCATTAGTCTATTAAAAATCAATCGTATGAAAAAAACAATTTTAAACAGTTTCTGGGCGGTGATGCTCGTAGCCACAGTAGTTGCTCAAAACAATACCGGGTATTGGCAACAGAAAGTGGATTATACCATGGATATAGACGTTGATGCGTCTAACTATCAATACGAAGGAAAGCAAACCCTAGTGTACACCAATAATTCTCCCGACGTTTTAGACCGTGTTTTTTATCATTTGTATTTCAACGCATTCCAACCGGGTAGCGAGATGGATGTTCGCTCCAGAACCATCGCAGATCCCGACGGTCGCGTTACCGATAGAATTTCAAAATTGACACCTGAAGAAATCGGATACATAAAGCCGAAAATGCTCACACAAGATGGAAAGCCGCTTCAATATGAAGTGGTAGGAACAGTGATGGAAGTGGAGTTAAACACACCTATACAGCCCGGTGCGAGTACTACCTTTAAAATGGAATGGGAAGCGCAAGTCCCGTTACAAGTGAGACGAAGTGGAAGAACCAACAAAGAGGGGGTTGCACTATCCATGACCCAATGGTTTCCAAAGATGGCAGAATACGACTTTCAAGGTTGGCATGCCGATCCGTATATCGCTAGAGAATTCCATGGCGTTTGGGGTGATTTTGATGTAACCATTCATATCGATGAAGATTATGTTGTAGGCGGTACAGGATACAATGCATCCAACGTAAAAAATGGTGACTACCCAAAAGTAAAAAAAGCACGAAGAGGTAAAAAATCATGGCAGTTTATTGCGCCCAATGTGCACGATTTTACATGGGCGGCAGATAAAGACTATGTACATGAACAATATGACGGTCCGAATGGAGTGACGCTTAATTTTTACTACAAAAATAACCCAGAGATCAAAGAAAATTGGGAAAAGCTACAACCACTCACGGCGGAGTTGCTAGCCTATTTCAACGAACATATTGGAGAATATCCTTACAAGCAATATTCGGTGATTCAAGGGGGAGACGGCGGAATGGAATATGCCATGTCTACGTTGATTACGGGCGAACGTAAATTCGGTAGCCTGTTCGGTGTTACGGCTCATGAAATGGCGCATACTTGGTTCCAGTTTTTATTGGCAACCAATGAAGGCAAGCACGAATGGATGGATGAAGGATTTACCAGTTATATTTCAGCATTGGCACAAAATGAAATATTGGAGGAAAACAATCCGAACCCCCTAAGTGGATCGTATCGTGGCTATCAGTTTTTAGCCACAAGTGGTACAGAAGAACCTGCCACTACCCACGCCGATCGGTACGATTTAAATAGATCGTATTCAATCACAGCATATAGTAAAGGCGCTGTTTTCTTGGCGCAATTGGGCTATATCATCGGTAAGGAGAACTTAGAAAAGACAATCAAACAGTATTTTAAGGAGTGGGCCTTCAAGCACCCTACCCCAAACGATTTTATTCGTGTGGCTGAAAAAGTTTCAGGCTTTGAACTGGATTGGTACCTAATGGACTTCATGCAAACTACGAAGACCATTGATTATGCTATCAAAGGCGTTGAACCAAACGACAAGGGGGGAACAACAATCACCCTAGAGCGTGTTGGAGCCATTGCTATGCCAATCGACTTGAGCGTGCAATACTTAGATGGAACTCAGGAAACATTTTATATACCGCTGCAAATGGCGCGAGCTGAAAAGGACAATCCGTATAGCGATGTGAAATGGACGGTCTTGGACGATTGGGCATGGGCCTATCCTACCTATAGTTTTGACATTCCGGCTGGCAAGGAGGTAGTGACCTTGAACATTGATGCGAGTGCATTAATGGCCGATGTGAATCGAGACAACAACAGTTACGGTAGAAAATAACGTAACAATTCAATAACTGGCATAAGACCTTTTGGGTAACCAAACCTGAAAGGTCTTTTTATATCTTTACAATATGGTTCAAACCTTTGGAAAAGAAGAAAAGTTAAAATCGCGCAAGGTGATCGCCAAGCTATTTGCTGAAGGCAGCACTATTACCAAATTTCCCCTTAAAGTGTTTTATCTTCCGCTTGATCCCTCTGAAAACACACGTG
>JAWWCH010000049.1:0-8715 GCA_033720575.1 Marinirhabdus sp. | reverse complement strand
TACCACTGGAAAGGTGCTACAACAAGCCCGTTTGTATGACATAAGCGGAAAATTGGTGCAGACTGTTTCCATTGACAATGCAGAAGAGAACACTGCCATCAACCTCTCGGAATTAGCCTCTGGAGTATACTTGATATCTGTTGAAAGTGATACAAATACTACGGTAAAACGAATCGTGAAGTATTAAGATTTCAGATATCCATGATTAAAACCCCGCTCTTAAAGGAGCGGGCTTTTTCTTTTCAGGTTTTCCGTCGTCATGACCTGTAAATCCTTTATTTTTGCTGTATGTTACAAGCAGTACTTTTTGATATGGATGGCGTGATAGTAGACACGGAACCGCTTCATCGTAAAGCCTATTTTCTAATGTATGATGATATGGGCATCGACGTGAGTGAAGCCATGTATACTGGATTTACAGGGCAATCAACCATTACTATTTGTAGGCAACTGGTTTCACACTTTAATCTAGAGCATGATCCTGAAGAATTAGTCGCCCAAAAAAGGAAGCATTTTAAAGTATTATTCGATACTGACACCTCGCTGCAATTGCTGGACGGCGTTTTAGAGCTTATTCAAAATTATCATAGAAATGGTGTGACTTTAGTCCTAGCTTCATCGGCCTCAATGCCGAATATTGATCGGATTTTTAATCGATTTGACTTAAATCAATATTTCGTAGCTAAAATTAGTGGCGCCGATTTAAAAGCAAGCAAGCCACATCCTGAAATTTTTATCAAGGCGGCCCAAGCGGCTGGAAAAAATAGAGAACATTGTATGGTGATTGAAGATGCCACCAATGGAGTTAAAGCGGCAAAAGCCGCTGGAATCTACTGTGTGGCTTACGATAGCAAGCATAGCACAGCGCAGGATTACTCATTGGCTGATAAAGTGGTATCTAGCTTTTCAGAAATCAGTTACGAAAAAGTAAAAGATATCGTGTAAGACGAAGTATTCTTTACTTGCTATCCCTTTGTCCTGAAGGGGTTTCCTTGATGGTATCATCTTCACTATATCCTGCAGGATCGTTTGATTCTGGAACTTTCTTTGGATTATTCTTCTCAGGTTGATCTGCAGTACCCGGTTTAGAATTTGGTTCCCCTGGATAATCTTGGTTCTCTATGTCTTGCGAGTTTTCTTTATCCTTATGTAGCATTGGTGTTCTTTTATCAGCTTTCATTATATATGTGTTTTGCAGTAACGATTTATTTGGTTGGAATGTGGAGGGTCAATGAATTTAGCTATTCGTTAGGCAGCCAAATATGATTTGCAGGCTTCAACACATGTTCTACACGCTCTAGCACAGTCCTGACAATGTTTGTGGTCGTGCTTTTCACACGTGTTGGCGCAATCGTTACACACGGTGATACAATATTCAATTAGTCCATCAACATTATTGTATTTCGTATGTAAAACTTGGGATAGACTGCTGCAAACTTCGGCACAAACGCGGTCTGTTCGAATACAATCTGCCATCATTTTTACATTTTCTTCGTCTAGACAGGCATCAGCACAGTGATTACAGGCATTGATACAACTGCCCAAGATCGATATCAGTTCTTCTTTTTTCATCATTCAGTCTTTTAAGGGTTTTGTTATTGCACTCGAGTTGCCTCATCCTGGTCTCCATATTGGTTGGTGTGTTCAGGCTTTTGAGGGCCCTTATGCGTATCGGGATGTAAGCTATCGGTTAGCTCTTTGTCCTTCTTATTATTTTTTTGATTCCTTTCTTTGTCCATGGTTCTTCTATTATGCCGTATCTCGCGGCTGATGTTGCTCTCTTCTTTCTTTGACTTGATGATTGATTTCTCTTCCATCTGCCTCGTTGGCCTTTTCATCTATAGCACTATCTTTAATGCTAGTCTTTTGGTCTTTTTGATTTGGAATATATTTTTCGTCTTTACTCATAATTTAAAGTTTTAATTCTTTCAACATAAATTTAAAGGTTTTGAACGGCAACCGGAACTTCCTTAATATACTTTAACACGAGCTGTTAAAGGCTTCTCAATTGGCAGAACCATAAGATTAAAAGCTGCTATTCTACAATACCTTTAGAGGAGTTTAACCTGGGTTAGTAAAACACCCATCAAAAAATAAATTATGAAAACGACAAAAGAGAAAGCAGATGAAAGCATCCATGATAATCTTGTAAATAACTTACAAGAACTATTGGAAAAAAACTACGACGCTGAAAAGGGGTTTACCAAAGCAATGAAAGATGCTGAAAATTCGAGATTGAAGAACTTCCTGAAGCATCAAGCGGCACAGCGTGGCCGATTTGTAAACGAATTAGACCAGGAAATCCGAAACCTCAACGAAACCCCAAAGGAAAGCGGAAGCCTGACAGGAAGTATTCACCGTACGTGGATCGATATAAAGACAGCGTTAACCGGGGATGACGACGAAGCGGTTTTGGAAGAGTGCATTAGAGGTGAAAAGGCTAGCGTGGAAGAATACGAAGAACGTCTGAAAAACAATAACTTCCCACCTCAAATTGCCACCGTTCTGAACAATCAAATGAGCGAAATCAAAGGTACCTTGTCCAAGGTTAAATCACTTGAAGACGTTGCTGATCGTTGGGATTAAAACGAAACATTTAAAATGAAAACCGCCAAATATCGGCGGTTTTTTTATGACTCAAAATCACCATTTTACTTTATACCTAGCTTTTTTATTCCCCGTGCCATAAGAATTGAGGTGTTAAGTTGCCAAATGCCTCGATAATGGTGGCCACTCACTTAGATTCTATAAGCTAGGGACATAGATCTTACACTAGATGCGAATCGAATTTCAAGGATAGAAACTTTTAAAAAAGCATTAAAAAATTGAATGTCTGTCACATTTACGCCCGAATTGCGACCAATGAAAAACAACAAAACGTATCTTTACCATATTCAATATTTATCACATTATGAAAATAGCATTTCTTTCCATTTTTGCACTGGTTGCAGTAGCTTGTAATTCTACTAAGACTTCGGAAGCAAAAAAAATGACACCTGAGGCGTATGCAAGTACCATTACCGCCTCCGAATTAAAAGACCATCTTTATACGTTTGCGGGTGACGCCATGCAGGGACGAATGACCGGAACTCAAGGTCAAAAACTGGCAGCAGAATACCTTAGGAATTTTTACCAAGATCAAGGTATCTCAGCCCCAATTGAACCGAATAATTATTATCAGAATATTCCAGCCGAATATTTTACCCGTATGAAGGAACCCAAATCTTCAGAAAATGTGGTTGCCTTTATCGAGGGAAGCGAAAAACCGGATGAGATCATCGTGCTTTCAGCCCATTACGACCACGTAGGGATGGAAGATGGGGAAATTTTTAACGGTGCCGACGATGATGGAAGTGGAACAGTTTCTATGTTGGAAATGGCTGAAGCTTTTCAAGAAGCGGTTAAAAATGGGCAAGGCCCAAAACGATCTATATTGTTCTTACACGTTACCGGGGAAGAAATCGGGCTCTATGGTTCAAGATATTACACCGAAAACCCGTTGTTTCCACTAGAAAATACAGTGGCCAACTTGAATACCGATATGGTAGGACGCATTGATCCGAACAAAAAAGATAATCCAAATTATATCTATCTCATCGGAAGTGATAAATTGAGCCAAGGGCTGCACGATCTTTCTGAACGTGTCGCTGCTAAATACAGCGATCTTGAGCTTGACTATACCTTCAATGATGAGAACGATCCGAATCGCTTCTATTACAGAAGTGATCATTACAATTTTGCCAAAAACAATGTCCCTATCATCTTCTATTTTAATGGTGTTCATGAAGATTACCACAAAGCAACAGACACCCCAGATAAGATTGAATACGAGCTTATGGAAAAACGAGCACGCCTGATATTTCATACGGCTTGGGAAATTGCAAACCAAGAAGAACGAATTACAGCAGACAAATTGTAATCAAAACCAAAACCGTTCAAAGCTCGGAAAATCAAATTTTCAGGGCTTTTTTTTGATATAAATTCGACGCGTCCTTCTCTATTTTAAACCTTTGTTTTTTTCCGTTGTACCTATATTTTTCTTACATTTAGCACACTAACTAACAAAACATGAAACATAAGATCTTATGGATTGGCCTTCTGGCCATGATATTCGTCTCTTGTCAAACTGACGAATACACCCCCGCTCCTACTCAATTGGATGAAGCGCTTACTTCACTATTGGATGAACGTTCGGAAGGCGAGGGTTTGTCGTATTTTATTCTTCCGCAGGCAGACGATTATGCGAATATTCCTCAAGATCCTTTGAATCCAATAACTGCAGCAAAAGTTCGTTTGGGTCAACTGCTGGTGCATGAAACCGCTACCGGCGGAAATCCTAAAATGACCGACAACAAATTTACTTATGCCTGTGCTAGCTGTCACCCGGCCGCATCAGGTTTTTCAGCTGGGATTCGACAAGGCATTGGCGAAGGTGGAGTTGGATTTGGAATAAAAGGTGAAGGACGAGTTCCTATGGACGCAGGCATGATGCCGATAGACAGTCTTGATGTGCAACCCATCAAACCGCCTACCTTGATTAACGTGGCCTACCAAACCGTGGCACTTTGGAATGGAGCACTGGGGGCTCAAGGAATAAACGCACCCTACGTTCAACAAAATGCCGATGCGGTTCCTGAAAATCTGTTGGGCTTTCAAGGGTTGGAAACCCAAGGTTTGGCCGGACAAAAATTACATCGATTAAAAATTGATGAGGAATTTGCCAATACCTACGGGTACACCTCGCTATTCGATGAAGCGTTTCCTTCTGTTCCTCAAGACGAACGTTACACACCGGTTAACGGTGCTTTGGCCATTGCTGCTTTCAACAGAACCATACTAGCCAACCAAGCCCCTTGGCAAGAATGGTTGAAAGGGGATACCGAGGCCCTCACCACAGAACAAAAGAAGGGTGCATTGCTGTTTTTTGACAAAGCTCGCTGTTACGAATGCCATACGGGTCCGGCATTGAAGTCGGAAGGATTTTATGCTTGGGGTCTGCATGACTTTAACCCTTCAGAGACCATCATCTTCGATCCTAGGCGACGTTCCTTTAATATTGAAACACAATTGGGACGAGGTGAGTTTACAGGCAACCCTGAAGACAACTACAAATTCAAGGTTCCCACTTTGTACAATCTTAAGATGAATCTGTTCTTCGGACATGGGGGTTCCTTAACGAGTATTCGTGAGGTAATTGCCTATAAAAATGCAGGGGTGAAAGAAAATGTAGATATTCCCAACAGTCAGTTGGCGCCTCAATTCGGTGAACTTAATCTGACCAATGAAGAGATTGATCAGCTCACAGACTTCTTAGAGCATGGATTATATGATCCGAACATAGCGCGCTACGCACCCGAAGCGGTACTTTCTGGCAATTGTATTCCAAATAACGATCCACAATCGCGAATCGATTTGGGTTGCGACTAGTTTTCAGGAAAAACAGTGGCTTCGTAAGCGCCCGCATCCGGATTGGTCGCGTCTCGGGTTACACCGTTTAAATCTATAGGTGGTGCTACGCCAGCAGCACCGATGCCTTCAGCAGCTGAAGTTCCTTGCTCAATATTGAAGTTATTATTTTCCACATCCTGAAACACAGGATCTTGGTTTAAGACAATTTCAGTAAACAAATCTGCATTCCCAAAATCATATTCAGGGATATCAGCAAAATCGTTGTTCGGGTCTTCAAAACGTATCAGGGAGTTGCTAAAGTTCACATCAAAAACAGATCCCGCCGGATTATTGGTAATACTGACTTCACGAAGTTCATTTCCGTAGATGATGCAATTGTTGAAATTGGCAATAAGTTGATCTGCCACCAATACCTCTTCGTTGCTAATCGGAAAAACATTGTCGATCTGAACACTCGAGAAATTTCTAAAACTATTGGTCCAATAATTCGCAAAAGTAGAATGATTGAATTCGTATCTACCTCCAAATGAACATGCTAAAGATGCTTGTCCGCTATTATTGATGACCACATTTTCGCCATACACATCGCCTGAAAATGCAATCAGACCAGAGACAGCATTGTTATACATTTGAACATTTCTAAGTTCTAAAGTACGAGGCCCCGTATTATTGTCCATCCGAATGCCCGCAATACCGTTCTTTATTGTGGTATAATTGAATTCGTGGTCTACGCTACCATCGGTAAGCCAAATAAAGCCCCATTGGCCGGGCACATCACTAAATGCAGGTTCGAGACGGTCGCCTTCAAAAATCACCTCGTTTTCAAGCGCTATTGGATCGGTACTTGGTGCGCCGTTTACTTTAATAGAAGCATTGTTGGCCACTAAAATACCACTATTCTCATGAAAGTGTATGCGTGCGCCTGCTTCCACCGTCAATGTTTTCTCAGGGGGAACCGCTGCAAAGCCATAAATTACATAAGGTTTTTCATTGGTGAAGGTAAGTTCGTTGTCGTCTAGGAAAAAACCGGAGATATCAAAGGCATCTTCGCCTTCCCCAATGGTTAAGGTTTCAAATATGTCGTTTCCTAAATCTTCCGGAAACAAGAATACCGCGTCTTGCACTAAGGTAACCAGTTCAACTTCTTGCTGATTTCCGCTTCCATCGAATACAATTTGATCGGTATATAAGAATTGCATATCTCCTCCTGGTGCGGTAGAAATATCAAAGGTAGTTTCAATAAAAATAAAAATACTATCCTGGGCCAGCACCTGTACATCAGTAAAGCTCTTTCCAGGCACGCCATCTACGTTTAAACGATAATTTGAAGCCTCGCCTTGGGCCAAGGCCACGGTGGGTATGCTCATATCGTCATCGGTGCGATTGTAGACTTTCAAACTATACGTACTAGAACCAATATTGCTGAAAATCGTATCAAGATACACGGTGTCTCTTGAGAACTCCAGGTTCCCCGTGCTTGCTACAGTTTCAAAATCGTTTCGGCAAGAGCTCCATGTGATGACACATCCCAAAAGGGCGAGCGCGTATAAATACTTCATTAAGCGTAGATTTTCGGTAAAAATATAACTTTTTTATAAGGGGAATATTGTTTGCACGGCAAAGTTTAAGGGCAAGGTTCAGCTAAGTGATTCATATAACCCTTGCGCTTCTTTCTTCCATTATTGCTTTTTCTCGATTCTAATCTTAAATAGCTTGTCCCAGTTTTTGCCCGTAACGTATAAAATATCGGGTTCTCCCTTGTAGGCAATTCCATTCAACACATCCAATTCTGGATGCTGGGTCACTTGGTTTTTGAGTCCTTTGAGGTTTACTACAGCTTCCACCGCACCGTTTTCTGGATTCACAACGGCTATGGCATCTTTTCGATATACATTGGCGTAAATACGGTTGTCCACCCATTCCAACTCATTGATGGTATCAATTTTACTTCTGTTGGTATACACTTCAATATAACTTCTCTCAGCAAGTGTTTCTTTGTCAAGCGTCCAGATCTTTTCAGTTCCATCACTTTTAAATATGGCAGATCCGTTGTTGCAGAGTCCCCAGCCCTGCTTGCTTTCGCCATAAACGAAAGTTCCCGTTTTTTCAAAAGTGTCTTTGTTATAAATAAATCCGTTGCCACTTTTCCAAGTAAGTTGATAGATTTTTGAACCTACAATGGTTAGGCCTTCACCAAAATACGAATCACCTATCGCTTCAGATTGCAGCACTTCACCTGTTAGGTAATCTGTTTTCCGAAGAGTAGACTGTTTAAACTGCCCCGTACTTTCATACAAGGTATCGTTACTGAATTCAAGTCCTTGGGTATAAGCTTTCGGGTCATGCGGATAGGTTTCAAGCACAGTGTATGAATATACCATAGGCGCTTTGGGTGCAACCACAGTAATTTGTTTGGTGACCTCATATTCTTTACCATCTACCATCACTGTGGCGGTAATGGTATGTTTCCCCATTTTTTGTTGTGCCAACGGAATGGAGGTTGCTGAAATTTCCACGTCATCAAAACTGAAGTTGGTGGCGGCTATTTCAACATTTTTTTTGTTTTGAAGCGCAACGGTTATGGTTTCGGAAGGTGCATATACCTTTTTCTCGTTGTCTATCTCAATAGAAAAATAGGCATCTGGGTTGTTTATTTCCTCTTCACAAGCAATCGATACTAATGCTAAAAATATGAGTATGATACGGTTATAAGCAGTCATGGGATACGTTCAATTTTAACGCAAGATAGCCAATTATAATTGATGTCAAAAATGCTTGTAGAAGCATGAAAAGTGCCGTATATTTGCACCGGCAAGTCCTACACAACCAGCTCCTGTTTAATCCCCCAGGGCGGGAACGCAGCAAGGGTACACGGTCGTAGCGGTGTGATGTAGGTAGCTTGCCATTTTTTATGCAATAAAGTGAAGGAATTGCCTACAAATTTGGAATACTAAACTCTTGTATGCATCTTTGCTACTTACCCTTACACTATGCCAAAAGTTGTTTTGATCACCGGCGCTTCATCAGGAATTGGAAAAGCCATAGGCGTACATCTTCACGAAGCAGGTTATACGGTATACGGCACCAGTAGAAATCCTTCAAAATATAAAGAAACCGTCCCCTTTCCACTGCTCCGTTTAGAGGTAACCGATACACAGAGCATTTCGGAAGCGGTATCTCAAATGGTTTCGAGTACAAATCGAATTGATGTACTCATCAACAATGCTGGGGTAGGCATCACCGGACCGGTTGAGGAAACGCCCACCGATGAAATTCGGCACGCTTTTGAAACCAATTTTTACGGTC
>JAWWCH010000048.1:0-8800 GCA_033720575.1 Marinirhabdus sp. | reverse complement strand
ATGCCAATTCGATCATTGGCAGCATCAACAAGCAGCATATTCTGCTGACCGTCCCCTTCCACCCGAAAGTCTCGATCAAACCCTTGCTCATTAAACACAAATTGGGTGTTTGCATCTAAATCAACCGAAATGAGTCCATTTTCAGCTACATAGAATCGTCCATCATCGCCATCATCGAACATAGCTCCAAGCGTTGTTCCGACAACGTTATTATCTCTCCACACCATATCTACCCCGACGTCTATATGATCAGCATTGTCTATTTGGAAAATATCTGTTCCGTTATCTTCCACGATAAAATTCCCTGAGGCTCCCAAATTGAAACGTAAATCTGATGCCCCCAATAACACTGAAGTATCTTGGACCAAGGTTCCTCCCAATTCAACAAATGATCCATTTAACGTTAGTCCGTTTCTTGCATTGAGTACTGGCACAAAGCTATCGGTATCAACCCATGACAGGTTTCCCGAACCATCCGTCTGCATCACTTGATTCGCTGTTCCCCGCGAGGCTGGGAAGGTATATGTATTTACGGTATTCGTCCCAATGGCTACGGCACCTCTGAAATAACCAGCAAAGCTCCCTGGCTTCGTCACGTTCGAATAAACACCGTAATGGTTTCCCCCTGCAGTTGGACTGACCAATACATCGACGCCTCTCTTTTCGCCTGTGCCACTGCCAGATAAATTTGCATAAAAACCCTTATGATCACCGTTTCCAGGGCTATTAATTAGGGAAAATGTTCCTATTTGGGGTCCAGTACCCCCTCCCGACATTGAATGCACCATCCCATAGTGAACTCCAGAACCCGGACCTGAAAGGATGTTCAAAACCCCTACGTGATTCGAATTTCCAGAGTTATTTATATCATGGTATGCACCATATTGTAATCCAGTACCCGCACCACTCAAGGTAACATAATTGCCATAATGATCACCATCCCCCGCACCAGAAATCTCGGTATTTGTGCCATAATGATCTCCAGAGCCTTGACCTGACAATTCATTTTTAACTCCATAATGGATTCCATTTCCGGTATTCGTTAGTTGATTTTCAAGACCTATTTGTTCTCCAGATCCTGAACCTGCTAGGATGTTTCTATTGCCTACATGTTCCCCAGTTCCGGAGCCATTGACACTGGTTACCAGGCCCCGATGCGGCCCATTTCCATTGCTGGTAATAGCGCTAAAAAATCCTAGTATCGGACCACTACCAGCTGAAATGGTAGATTGATATCCCGCCGTGGAGGCCGTGGTTCCTCCTGAAATACGAACATCGCTACCAACCTTTATAGAATTACCCGTATTTGTAATAGTCGTATAAGTTCCATATTGCGGACCATCACCAATGCCTGAGAGTTCACTATACATTCCATAATGTCCAGCATTGCCAGAATTTGAAATTACGTTATGCATTCCGTACTTAAGTCCATTTCCAGTGCCAGACAGTGCATTTTGAATTCCATAGTGATTACCATCTCCTGTGTTTGTGATTTCATTTCGAACACCGAATTTATCACCACTTCCGGTACCACTTAGTGTATTATTAACGGCATACCATATTCCATTGCCAGTTCCAAATAATGAATTAAAAGTCCCGAAATTATTATTATTATTTAGGTTATTATTAATGTGGTTATATATACCATACAAACGGAAGGCATTTAAACCATATAGTTGGTTGTAGGATCCATAAAAAGTCCCTGTACCATTTCCATTCATGGAGCTATATACTCCAAAATGATTTCCAGAACCAGTGTTAGTGACAGAAGAATTCAGTCCCCTTAATGTTCCGTTGCCTGTACCAGATACTTCAATATCAATCCCTGATTTTAATGAATTATCTGAGGTGTTCAAAGCTACATTTACACCTTTAGCCGAAGTATTAGTGTCTATGTCTATTGGAAAATCTGCCGTTGTTTTTCCAATCGCAACATTTCCCTGAGTAAATATATCGTCACTAATATTATCCGGTGCTGTGGTCGTTCCTTCCTCGTAAAAATCAGCGTCACTACCTGTCCCTGATTCTATGGCTACCCACGAAGCGATCCCGTTATCCCAATAATAAAAACCTTTACTTACGCTTCCGTTTCCCGTAGCAAAAAGCAACATACCATCTTGCGCAGCTGTCGGGTTCAATGAAGGATATTCATCCACTCTTGGAATGAGTATTCCGTCAGAATTGGAAGGGGTTGACTGATTTGACGACCGGACGTCTAATTGGGCATTCGGGGTTGTTGTACCAATGCCCACTTGGGAGAAACATTGTGAAGTTGCAAAAATTAAGGTTAAGGCAAAATAGAGTTTATTCATGACAAAATATTTAATAGAACGCTTTAAATCTCATGGATCACTATCAAATATAAGTATTTCAACCGCAACACGTTAATACCTCGCAAACTTCAGATAGAGTCGTTTACTAATATCCAAAAAAGACTTGAGTCAAAAAAATAGGAGCATTAAGAGCAATCGTGAAAGTCCAACAACGAGTCATTTATTGCGGGGAAAAGCAGACCAAATTATCAATCAACCATCACTTTATCGCTCTTAACGTAGCGCAAACGCTTACTTGATGCGCATGATGTACTTTACAGTCATATGAACCACACGGCTCTCTCTTCCGATGTAATTGAAGGAATAGCCATCAGTCCCACCAAAAGGTGAGGACAGAGCGTCTGTTCTAAGTCGCTGTATGGTACCGTCATCATCCAAAATTATATCGGATAGACCCGAAATAGAACTCGAGGTTGTGATTTGTTCAAGGCTATTGGTTTGATCCTGTTCAAAAATTCCGCTCGTCGTACTACCTCTTAAAAACCTTCCGTAAGAAGTAACTCCAGAGGCCGATGTAGTGTTGCTATTTATGTCTGGTGTGGCCAAGCCGTTGAGCGGACTATCGGCATCAGAAATAATACTTCCATCACACAATTGCCAACCTTCTGGTAAGGTAAGCGCCGGAAAGTCAATTCTATCAAACCAGGCTATGATGCTCCCGATAGGTAAGACACCTACATTGGCCTTTGGAGTAAGTACACGTTCCCACCTACCTGCAGCAGTACTATACATATAATACCCCACTCCATCTCCCCCTGTGACAGACGCATTGGTATTATAGATCAATAACCCATCGGCAGCAGAGTTGGTGCCATCTAATTGGCTGGTGGTCACAGATGGAAGATAAACTTTGGGAATAAGCACACCTTTATCACTTGAATTTAAAGCTAGCGCAGAGGAAGCACTAGCCGTAGTGCCGTTGATGATTACTTGACCACTGCAGATACTGCTGAAAAACAGAAAAACAAATAAAAATATCTTGACGTTCATTGTTTTATTTTATTCTAACAATCCAAATTACGGACATGTTCGTTACTCTAGTTTCAACCCCACGCAGCTGAAAACCATAACTTTGGCTTCCAGAAGTATTATCGGTTTGAATTAAGCTAGGCGTTCCATTATTGTTTAGTACAATAGAACTCGAGCCAGAAGCACCTGTACCATAGATTCTATAAAGATTATTGGACTGATCACTTTGAAAAATGCCACTTGTTGAACCTCCCCTTAAAAAGCGCCCACTCGAAAGGTCTCCCGAGATTGATACGGTATTCCCGTTTAAATTGGGTGTTGGACCACCAAATAGCGGACTATCTGAATCTGTGATCAAAGAACCATCACACAATTGCCATCCATCGGGCAACGCACCAACGCCGGCCATTGAGCCGTGCCATGCAATGATGCTACCAATGGGCGGTAAACCAATGTTAGAAGAAGGTGTCATAATTTTTTCCCACCGATTACTTGCAGTAAAGTAATAATAACCAACCCCATCACCACCCGTTGTAGATGGATTGATATTATAGATCAACAACCCCTCTGCAGCTGTAGTAACGCCATCTAGCTGGGTGGTAAGGATAGATGGCAAACTGACGTTTGGAATCAAAATTCCTTTATCGGAAGCCTCCACTTCCAAAACGGCAGATGGATCTGGTGTATTGGTACCTATACCTACCTGTGCATGTACCTGAACTTCCAATAGTAGTAGAATGAAAAGTATCTTTTTCATATTATTTTATATTCAATTCTTTGATCTTATACACCTTACCCATACCCACGGTGCTTTTGAAACTTACAGAATATCAAACGTATAAACCTATATGAATTCATTGATATTTTAGACTTCTATGAATTCCTTGATGCAAACCATTAGTCCTGTAAGGCTTCAAAGACCTGCAATGTGAACAAGCTTGAAGGCTAATTTGCGTACTCGTTCACAAAATCGTAACATTACACTTCTTAAAACCATCCTTCAAATGCAAAGCCAAAACCAAGACCCCCAGGACGAAAAAATTGTAGAAAACAAAGCCCTAAATATTTGGGAAGCGCTAATTCCAGTACTGGCACTGGTGGCCATGCTTTTTTATAATGTTTTCTTCGCTTTTGGTGATGATGCGTTAAGTGGAAGCAATCAGTTTATTCTATTGTTAGGAGCTGCGGTGGCTGCCATAGTAGGAACTTTTAACAACGTTGGCTATGAGACCATGATGGAAGAAGTCGCCCAAAATGTAAAATCTACCACGGGCGCGCTTTTAATATTGCTGATGGTTGGGGCACTTGCAGGTACATGGCTCATCAGCGGTATCATCCCTACCATGATTTATTATGGATTACAAATTTTAAATCCTACGATATTCTTGGCATCCTGCGTGATTATCTGTGCAATCATTTCGGTGGCGACAGGAAGCAGTTGGACAACTTCTGCAACAGTAGGAATCGCGCTGATAGGAATTGCCGAGGCCTTAGGCATCTCACTTGGTATGACAGCTGGAGCCGTTTTATCAGGCGCCTATTTTGGCGATAAACTATCGCCCTTAAGTGACACTACCAACCTTGCTCCTGCCATGGCGGGAACCGACCTGTTCACGCATATTCGGTATATGACCCTTACCACAGTACCCACTATCGTGATCACCTTAATAGTGTTTATCATTATCGGATTAGGGCTAGATCCTGAGGGAGTAGCCGATACGGCATCCATATTATCTTCCATAGAAGCATCTTTCACCATTTCTCCTTGGTTATTTATTGTTCCTATCTTGGTAATCGTCATGATCGTGAAAAAGACACCGCCCTTAATCGCACTACTGGCAGGTACCCTTTTGGGAGGGGTTGCAGCACTTATTTTTCAACCCACAATTGTAACCACCATTGGAGGGGGCGAAACTTTAAATTTTACAACGGCATACAAAGGCATCATGAATGCCATTACCGTAGATACATCTGTAGCTACAGACAACGAAGCGCTAAATGACTTGTTTTCTGCGGGAGGAATGAGTGGAATGCTCGGTACTATTTGGCTTATTATATGCGCCATGGTTTTTGGAGGAGTGATGGATGCTATAGGTGCATTGGCCACCATTAGTAAAGCACTTCTTAAACTGTTCCATACTACCTTCGGACTATTCGCAAGTACCGTGGCTAGCTGTTTGGCGCTGAACGTTACAGCAAGTGACCAATATCTCGCTATCGTGGTACCCGGAAAAATGTACAGTAAGGCCTATAAAGACAAAGGCTTGGCACCAGAAAACCTCTCGCGAACTTTAGAAGATTCTGGAACAGTAACTTCTGTATTGGTACCTTGGAATACCTGTGGTGCCTACCAAAGTGGCGTTTTGGGAGTGAGTGTAGCCGAATATTTCTTTTATGCCATATTCAACTGGTTGAGTCCGTTTATGACACTTTTATTCGCTGCATTCAGAATAAAAATTAAAATGCTTCGCCAGCCAAAAACGGCCTAATCGACTGATACTGAAACCGCTTCTATACCACTAAAAAACCCTGATCCCTCAAGGTCACTTTTTTAGTGAAAAACAGTCAGAATTTTCTTTTATCCTCGAGAAGCAATTAGTACTTTTGCACCCGCAAAAAATAGTACAATCTAAAACACAATTTTATGGCCTTTGTAGGTAAAAAATTTCCAAATCTTTCTGTTGATGCTACCGATAAATCGGGTATCACACAGAAGATCAATATTCTAGCAAAAGCAAAAGAAGAGAACAAAAAAGTACTCCTTTTTTGGTACCCTAAAGATTTCACTTTTGTTTGTCCTACCGAACTCCATGCCTTTCAGGCTGCTATGGATGAATTCGAAAAGAGAAACACTATCGTGATCGGGGCTTCATGCGATACTCCAGAAGTACACTTTGCTTGGTTGAATACACCAAAAAACCACGGAGGTATTGAAGGGGTTACCTATTCATTGGTAGCAGATAGCAATCGTAATTTATCAAACCAGTTAGGCATTCTTGATGTCACTAACGAGCGTTACGATGACGAGACCGGTGTGGTTTTGGTAGACGGAGATAACGTGACCTACCGTGCCACCTACTTGATTGATGAGGAAGGCACCGTGTTCCATGAAAGCATCAACCATATGCCATTGGGTAGAAATGTATCAGAATTTTTAAGATTGATCGATGCCTATGCACACGTTCAGAAAAACGGAGAGGTTTGTCCTGCCAATTGGCAAGAAGGCGCTACCGCAATGAACGCAGATCGCGAAGGGGTTGCATTATATCTTTCACAACATTTAAACTAATTCGTGCCAAGAAATTAGTTTATTTATTTAGTAAGTTAGGTTAAGCTTGACCCGTCTTCAGCAGTGAAGACGGGTTTTTTTATGCCTACGGCAAAAAGCATATTTTAATAGTCCGCTAACATTTCAAGTAAATAGGAATCCGTATTTTTATGAGCTTAAACACTAAAGAAATGGCAAAAATTACATTAGGTGGAACACCTACCCACACATCAGGTAACATACCAAAAACAGGAGACACCCTTTCAGATTTCAATTTAACGGGAACCGACCTTTCTACTAAAACACTGGCCGATTTTAAGGGCTCACGAAAAGTACTCAATATCTTTCCCAGTGTGGACACCGGCGTGTGCGCTACTTCGGTACGAAAATTCAACGAAGCAGCGTCAAAGCTTGACAATACGCAGGTACTCTGTATTTCTAGAGATTTGCCATTTGCACAAGATCGATTTTGTGCCGCAGATGGATTGAACAACGTTACCATGCTTAGTGATTTTAAAACCGGTGCCTTTGGCAAGAACTATGGTCTGGATATCACAGACGGGGCATTTGAAGGTCTGCACTCCCGTGTGGTGATGGTGGCTGACGAAAACAATACAATACTCCATACCGAACAGGTGCCTGAAATCGGACAAGAACCGAATTACGATGAAGCATTAAAGTCGCTGCGCTAATGTGGAATACATTTTTAGGGAAGCGACTCAAAGGTTTTAAATACGCTGCCAAAGGTGCGTATATGCTGATACGCCACGAAGCCAGCATTCAAGTTCAATTTGTCATTTCCCTGATCATGATTGCTGCGGGTTTCTATTATGATATTACGGCTACCGAATGGATGGCCCAAATGTTGGCCATTGGCCTAGTGTTGAGTGTAGAAGGACTCAATACAGCAGCTGAAGAAATAGCAAATTTCGTACATCCCGATTTCCACAGTAAAATAGGATATATCAAAGATGTAGCAGCGGGCGCGGTATTCTTTGCTGCAGGCATAGCGATCATAATTGGTTGTATCATCTATATTCCAAAATTCTCATAAGGGTAAGACGTGAGAAAATGCGCTTCACGACAGTAGTTTGCAACCATTTAGGGTAAATAAGAGTCGAATAAATAAAGACAGCAACATTTTACCCTTTCCAAAATTTTTATGTAGTTTGTAACGTTGTATTTTTGCACGACGCACACCACTTGTATGGCCAAAAAGAAATCGACCAAAACCAAAAAGAAAAGCACACCGCGTAAAACCCTTCGCCTTACGCTCACCAAACAACAGAAGATTGTTTTAGGGAGTTTTTTGGCCTTGCTTGGGTTAGCGCTTCTCATATCGTTCATTTCGTATTTTTTTACCTGGCAAATTGACCAGAGTGAGTTGGGCCGTATCGACAGAAATACCGAAAAGGCCAATTGGCTGAACACCTTCGGAAGCCATGTGGGTCACTTTTTTGTGTACCGCGGATTTGGTGTTGCCTCATTGATCTTTGCATTCTTAATCACGCTTTCAGGTCTCTACTACTTTCTTGATATCGCTAAAAAACCACTAGCAAAATTTTGGTTCTGGGGCATATTGGTCATGATTTGGATTGCGGCATTCTTCGGTTTCTTCACCGAAACATCATCGCTCTTTAGCGGTGTCATTGGATATGAGATGAATGACTTGATGCAGGACTATTTAGGTCTTACCGGTGCTATTTTAGTGATGACCTTTCTCGCCATCGTGTACTTGGTGCTTCGATTACAAATTACGCCTGAAAAAGTGGGTGCCTACTTCAGCAAAACAAAACAAGAAATAACAGACGACTTCAAAGGAAACTCTGATGAAGTGGCACAAACCGATTATGAAAAAGAGGTGGTAGAAAATCTGACCACAGATACTACCGATAAAACAACCGCTACCACTACCCCATTGCAAACTACCGTTCCTGAAGAAAGCATGGAAGAACCGGTGTTGAAGACCGAAATTCAGAAAGAAATAAAAGCTGAAGACGATGTAGCAATGGAGGTGGAAACGGCAGCCGAGGAAGAAACGGTGGAAGAAAACCTGAGCAAGAAATTGGTAGAAGATTTTGGGCAATTCGACCCAAGGTTAGAGCTGAGCAATTTTAAGTTTCCGACCATTGAACTGCTAAAAGATTACACGGCCGGCAAAGGCATTACTATTAATCAGGAAGAGTTAGAAGAAAACAAGAATCGAATTGTTGAAACCCTCAGCAACTAT
>JAWWCH010000047.1:0-8982 GCA_033720575.1 Marinirhabdus sp. | reverse complement strand
TTTACTGACAAAAAAAGGAGGCGCTGTAAGCCCCCTTCATAAAAAAATGATCTTTTACCTTACTGTTTTACAACTCTCACCGTTTTCGAGGTTTTTTGCGAAACGAACCTAATGAGGTAAATGCCTGAGGCATACTTGCTAAAGTCCAACTCTGTTTTGTTGCTATAGTTTTCACCGGAATGCAGTACTTGTCCTTGTACCGAATAAACTTGTATTGAATAGTTTTCAAGAGGTGTCTCGATGGAAAGTGTTTGGTCTACGGGATTAGGATATACGAAAAACTGTGCCTCTGCCATTTCATTGACACCTAAGATGGATTCTTCCACAATGTTTACTTTTAAATCGTCAAAGTAGAACCCATCTCTGCGTTCGGCTCCATCAGAAACCAATTGAAATCGAACCAAAATTGATTCGCCCAAATAGTCACTTAAATCAATTTCTTCCAACACCCAATCTTCTTGGAGACCATCATACAACGGTTCTCCTGTGGGCTGGCCATTATTTGAGCTCCCAGGGTTGGTGAAATTCCCACATTGCGGTTCCCAATTTGATCCACCGTCAATGCTAACTTCAACTTGAACATAGTCCCAATCGGTTTCTATCTCCCACTTGGCATAAAAGTTTAATGTGGCACCAAAAGCGTCAGTGAGATCAATGGCATTACTCAGCGCAATGGTCTCATTGGCATTGTTTGAATAATCGCTGCCCGGTGAATCTGTTATTGCACTTGAGGGTGAAACAAAGGTTGCTGCGGTGGTTCCCCATCCGTTATTGTCAAAATTCGTGGTTACATCATTTCCTGGGTCTTCAAAAGCTGCATTGAGCACTCCAAATTTCTTGGTAATTCGGGTCTTCGTTTCAAAGCTGCCATTGTTTACAACAAGATCGTATACCACATCTTCTCCGGCAGTAGTTCCTCCGGCCAGTACATAATTGATACTGCCCGATTGAGTTTCTAGCACATCCATTGCAGTGTAACTGTCGCCGCCACCGCGCCAAACGATATTGGATGACACAGGTTCTAAGTTTACGGTAAACGACCCGCTACCTGTAATTCCAAGTCGTTTGATATCGTATTCAGCGGTTTGCTCGCCTTCATCACCGATGTACAAACTTCCCGTTGAAGTTACTGTGGCATAATTGTTCACCATTTTGGTGGATGTCAAATTCAGATACATCATTCCTTTGGCGATTGGAATGATGTCATTCGTAGGGGGCCAAAAAGCGGGACCAATTTCAGGCGTATACGAATAGATTTTAGTATGCGTTCCCACGGTACCATACATAAAGTCGTCACTCGTACCCGCGGCAGGATATAAATCGGCAGAAATTTGATTGGCAAACCCGTTTCGCGAAACCAATTCATTGCCCACCGCTTCAAACAATGCGTCTTCGGGAGTAGGTACATTGTCTTCATAGCCATAGGGATAGAGCAATAGATTTCCGAAGCTATGATTGTTAAATGCCATCACGAAGTCGTGGTTATCCACGAACCATTTCATCGCCTGATTTTCCACTTCAGAAAATGGCGCGGTACCGCGATAAACTTCGCTACCCGTGTTTCCTGAAGTTCCTTGTCCGCCCCAAGTATTAGTATTCGGATTTCCGTCAATGTAATAGTCGTAGTTTCTATTGTTATCTACTCCGTGCCCATTTTTACGATTCTTTCGCCAAAAGCCACCTCCATTCGGATCGGTTTTTTCATTGTAGAGGTAGCCATCTGGGTTCACCACCGGCACAAAATACAATTCCGTATTGTCTACGATGCTTTTGATTTCGGCATCGGTATCATAGTTCTCCAAAAGGTACCACATATAGAATATCAGCTGTGATAATGACATGGGTTCTCTGGCGTGGTGTATTGCCGAATACAAAATTTGGGGTTCACCTTCATTAGATTGGTCAGGATTGTCGCTTATTTTGATCCATTGAATGGCGTTTCCGCCGATAGACGGAGAAACCGAATTATCTGGTTCACCTTCCGTTAAAAAGGTATGGATTCCCGCCCTGGCAGTGATAAGGTTTGGATAGGCAGCCTTCATGGCGTCCAATTCAGCTAGTGCCTCTTGATAAGTGAAGAAACCGCCCATACTGCCCAACTCAAAATTTGCAGGTGTCTCGTAGCTGTCTCCATTCGGTGCGCAACTCGTATTTTGAAAGGAAGCCGGATTTCTATGTTGCTGAAGGAAATAGGCTTTCGCATCGTCTATTAGAACATCAACGCTAAAACCCGCCGCTCTTACTGTTTCGAGTTCAGACACGGCATATTCTGAAATGATGAAATGACCTTTTTTATGTTGGCCGTGATCAACCGGTATGCCTAAGGCTTCCAATTGTTGAAGTCCGTTATCGAACATCTCATACGAAATCTTTGCTCGTTGGTACTTTTCTGGTACATCTTGAGCAAAAAGTAATGTCGTCCACAAAAAACAAGAGAGTAAGAGTATATATTTCATAGCAGCAAATAAGTTCTAAGTAGGTCTGTTGAACCTACACAAACTTACAATTATTTCGTGTGATGCTATAAGGAACTTCTTCGGCAAAACCGCTGTAGACGTCTACTTTCGATTTTCAAGCCAATGTCTTGCATTCACAAATGCTTCAATCCACGGACTCACCTCATCGTTTCGTTTTTCAGGGTAATGCCCCCAATTCCACGGGAAGGTAGAGCGTTCTAGATGGGGCATCATGACCAGGTGTCTTCCTGTAGCATCGGTCATCATGGCGGTGTTGTAATCGCTTCCATTAGGATTCGATGGGAAAGCGTCATATCCATATTTCCCCACAATGTTGTAATGCCGTTCTTCCTTCGGAAAACTAAACTTTCCTTCCCCATGTGCCGCCCAAATCCCCAATGTACTTCCAGCCAAGCTTGACAACATCACCGAATTGTTCTCTTCAATGGTCACTGAAGTGAAGTTGCATTCAAACTTACCAGTGTCGTTGTGTAGCATTTTAGGTTTATCTGCATAATCTTGAGTAAGCAGGCCTAATTCAATAAAGAGTTGACATCCGTTACAAACACCTAATGAGAGCGTGTCTTCTCTATCAAAAAAGTTTTTTAACGCCTTGTTGGCCTTTTCATTATATAAGAAAGCACCGGCCCAACCTTTGGCACTGCCCAGTACATCACTGTTTGAAAAGCCTCCAACGGCTGCAATGAATTGAATATCTTCAAGCGTTTCGCGACCCGAGATGAGGTCGGTCATGTGTACATCTTTCACATCAAAGCCAGCCATATACATGGCGTTGGCCATTTCGCGTTCGCTATTGCTCCCTTTTTCTCTAATTATTGCCGCCTTTATGCGCTTGCCTTCAACCTCTTTAGGTAGCTTTCCTGTAAAATGTGACGGGAAATTGAATGTTAGCGGTTGTTTTTTGTAATTATTGAAACGCTCTTCAGCTTTTTTAGGACCGCTTTGCTTTCGGTCTAATAGGTGAGAAGTGTTGTACCACACATCTCTCAATTCTGCGACAGAAAGGTTAATTTGTTCATTATGGTGAGTGAGTTGAAGCGCATCATCATCCGTTACCGTTCCTATTTTGGAAAATTGAATATTTTTGTGCTGAAGGGCTGTTTCTACAGTGGCATCATCTGTAGCTTGAATAACCACTCCGCAGTTTTCAGCAAATAAAACTGTGATGATGTCCTCTTCTGAAAGTTCTGACAAGTCTAGTGTAGCGCCTAAATTTACATCGGCAAAACACATTTCGAGAAGTGTGGTGATGAGTCCGCCCGAAGCCACATCATGCCCAGCAGCGATGCTATCCTTCAAAATCAATTCTTGTAAGGTGTTGAATACAGTCTTTACATACGAAGCATCTTTTACCGAAGGCACTTTAGTACCTACTGCGTTTCGCACTTGGGCGAATGAAGATCCACCTAACTTGAATTCGTCTTGCGATATGTTGAGATAGTACAAACTACCCTTATTTTTTTGGAGTACAGGAGTTACCACTCTCGTGATATCGTTGCAATGTCCTGCTGCCGAAATGATCACAGTACCCGGTGAGATTACCTCGTCATTTTTATATTTCTGCTTCATGGAAAGCGAATCCTTTCCCGTAGGTACATTTATACCTAGGTCTATTGCGAAGTCACTAACCGCTTTCACAGCCTTGTAAAGTCGGGCATCTTCACCTTCGTTGTTGCAGGGCCACATCCAATTGGCAGAGAGTGAAATACTTTCCAGTTTATTTTCTAGAGGCGCCCAAACAATATTCGTTAAGGCTTCAGTTATTGAATTTCTTGAACCCGCAACCGGGTCTATCAAGCCTGAAATAGGGGAGTGGCCAATACTGGTAGCCACACCATTTTTTCCATTGTAATCTAAAGCCATAACACCGCAATTGTTCAGCGGTAATTGCAAGGGGCCTGCACATTGTTGTGTGGCCACACGTCCCGACACACAGCGGTCTACTTTGTTGGTAAGCCAGTCTTTACAGGCTACGGCTTCAAGTTGCAATACTTGCGTGAGGTAAGTTTTTAAGTGGTCGCTATTGAATTCGGGTTCGGCATAGGTTCTGTCTATGCTACTGTCACTCATTATGGTTTTGGGTGAACTTCCAAACATGTCTGACAGGTAGAAATCCATGGGCTTTTCGCCTGTGGTTTTACTTTCAAACACAAAGCGGTGGTCATCGGTAACTTCACCCACCTCGTACATTGGGGAACGTTCACGATCTGCAATACGCTGCAATTTTGCGAGATGTGCTTCACCTATTACAAGACCCATTCGTTCTTGCGACTCATTTCCAATAATCTCTTTTGCGGATAGGGTAGGGTCTCCAACAGGAAGTTGGTCTAAATCTATGGCACCTCCTGTATCTTCAACGAGTTCGCTTAAACAGTTGAGATGTCCGCCAGCCCCGTGATCGTGAATGGAAACAATATCATTGTGATCACTTTCAACCATGCCGCGAACGGCATTGGCAGCACGTTTCTGCATTTCTGGATTGGAACGTTGAATAGCATTCAATTCAATACCGCTAGCGAATTCTCCCGTATCTGCACTAGAAACTGCCGCACCTCCCATTCCGATGCGATAGTTTTCGCCACCCAAAATCACAACTTTGTCTCCTTTTTTAGGAGTGTCCTTTAAAGCTTGGTCGGCTTTTCCGTATCCTATTCCACCAGCAAGCATAATGACTTTGTCGAAGCCTAATTTTCGTGCGTGTTCTTGATGTTCGAAGGTGAGCACCGATCCTGCAATGAGGGGTTGACCAAATTTGTTTCCAAAATCGGAAGCACCATTACTGGCTTTAATGAGGATGTCTAATGGGGTTTGGTAGAGCCATTCGCGGGCCTCCATTCCTTTTTCCCACGGGCGATTTTCCTCCAAACGCGAATACGAAGTCATATAAACTGCCGTTCCGGCTAGGGGTAGGGAACCCTTTCCACCCGCCAATCGATCTCTTATTTCTCCGCCACTACCGGTTGCTGCGCCATTGAACGGTTCTACCGTGGTTGGAAAGTTGTGGGTTTCTGCTTTTAGTGAAATTACACTTTCAAAATCTGACTTTTGATAGTAGGTGGGGGTGTCGGGTTGTTCGGGAGCAAATTGCGTAGCCGTTGGTCCTTTAACAAAGGCGACGTTGTCTTTATAAGCCGAAACGATACCATTAGGGTTCACTTCGGAGGTTTTCTTGATCATTTTGAACAGCGAATGTGGCATTTCCTCTCCGTCGATGACAAAAGTACCGTTGAAAATTTTATGGCGACAGTGTTCACTATTTGCTTGACTAAACCCAAAGACTTCAGAATCGGTTAGTTTTCTACCCAAGCGCTCAGAAAGCTCCTCTAAATAGATTACCTCTTCTTGGCTCAGGGCAAGTCCTTCTGATTGGTTGTACGCCGCGATGTCATCAATGTCGCGAATGGCTTCAGGACGAATAGAAATCGTGAAAATATCTTGGTCCAGCCCATTGTATTTTTGGGCAAGCATCGGATCAAAATCAGTAAAATTGTCGGAAACACTCTCAAATTGTTCGATACGCTGAATACCGACTATTCCCATATTTTGGGTGATTTCAACCGCATTGGTACTCCATGGTGTGATCATTGCGGCACGTGGACCAATAAAAAAATCCGCTATTGCGGACTGATCTATTTTAGGTTGGTTTCCAAATAGCCATACCAGTTTTTTTGTGTCTTCTGAAGATAGTTCGGCTGGTGCCAATACTGCATAAATGGTGCTGTTGCTGTTTCCGAAGAAATGAATCATCCGCTTACTTTTTTGTCGTCAAAGCTGTGAACCTTAACTGTTTTTTGAAGCGACAAAGATACTATTTTTAGTCCTAAAATTTGAGCTTTGCTATCGTAATACAATCAGGTAATTATGATTTTTTTATGGAAAAAGCCCCGATGATATTGTATATTGCGGATTCTGTAAACTTTTAAGAAAGTTTTCTAAAAATAACTGACCATAAAACCCATATCAATTAACTTAAAAATGTTTTTATGAAAAAGAATTTTACCCTGATGATCGCGATGTTTTCTGTTGCGATCCTCTTTGCGCAAGAAAGTTTTCCACCTACCGTGGTATCACAAGGAACTTTCCTAGGCGAATCCATGGCACTTCGTGATGCCACACCCATGCCGGAATACACCGGCGATATTACTGACGAATATAGAATTGATCAACGGTTCACATACACTGGAGGTCTAACAAATGATGGTTCACCTGATGGGTTTGACCCATTGGTTCAAACAGAACCACCATTGCACGAGTTTGGTTCGGTAGGGCTCAATTTTGAAGGGATCAACGTTGCTCAGTCAGGAGGATCAATTCCACCAGATCCAAGTGGCGCGGTAGGCCCAGACCATTACGTGACTGCTGTAAATTTAGCGCTTAAAATATTTGATAAGGCCGGTAACACGCTTGCAGGCCCGCTAAACCTTAATTCAATATTTGGCATAAGCGGAAACGGAGATCCTATTGTGATGTACGATCAACTGGCAGACCGTTTCTTTGTGAGTCAGTTTAGAGTAGCTAATAATGCATTGCTTATTGCAGTTTCAACTACTGCAGACCCAACAGGGAGTTATTATGTCTATCAATACCCTTTAAATGCCTTTCCAGATTATCCGCATTACGCCGTATGGCCAGATGCCTATTATTTAACGGCCAACAAAGCCGGACAAAATATATATGTATTTGACAGAGAAGTGATGTTGCGTGGGGGTGAAGATCCAGCAATTCAAGGATTTACGTTACCAGGAGTAGTGCCAAATCCAGCTACCGTATTTAGCCCTGAACCCGCAAACTTACTAGGTCGAGTAGCACCTACTGACGCACCCGGCTATATCGTTTATTTACAAGATGATGCATGGCAAGGTGTGACTGTAGATCACATCAAAGTTTGGAAAGTAAACGTAGATTTTGACGGCGGCAGTTCTATTACAGTTCCGCAGGAAATTCTAGTACAACCTTTCGATAGTTTCTTTAACGGTTTTGGTCAAGGTGATTTCAATCAGCCCGGAACGGGCCAAAGAATTGACGGTATTTCTGGAGTCATTTCATATATGGCCAATTACCGTAGTTTCGAGAATCACAACTCACTGCTGATCAACTTTAACTCAGACATCGGAGGACTCAAAGGAGCGATTCGTTGGATAGAACTTAGAAATACGGGAACAGGAGACTTTAGCGTTTTTCAAGAAGGAACATACACTTTACCAGATGATGTTAATAGATTTATGGGAAGTATGAGTATGGACAAGGATGGGAACATGGCCTTGGCGTATAATGTATCTGGAAATAATACCTTCCCAGGGATACGGTACACTGGAAGACTGGTAAATGACCCATTGGGAACGATGACCTTTACGGAAGAAACTATCATTGATGGTGAAGGTGGAGTAGGTACGTTTAACAGATTTGGGGATTACGCTCAAATGACCATGGATATTGATAACCTTACTTTTTGGTATACAGGAGAATATTTTGGAGCCAACAATAATTTCTGGAGAACAAGAATCGCGAATCTTCAACTTGGGAACCCAGAGGCCGATGATTTGGCGGTATACGGATTTGGAGTGCCACTCTACGAAGGTCCATTTACCGATTCGGAAACCATTCAGGCGCGTATTGCCAATTTCGGTACGAACCCACAATCTAATTTCGATATTGAATTACGGGTGAACGGGACATTGGTAACATCTGATACGTATACGGGAACTCTGGCACCAGGAGAAACTGCTATTCACGAATTTAGTACAACACTCGATTTATTGGCCACTGGTGAGTATGAGATTGATGCCACCATCATACTTGCTGCAGATACGTATGAAGAGAATAACACCTTTGTGTTTACCTATGTTCAAGAGGAAGTATTAGGAACGCAAGACCAATCCTTTATCAACAGAGAGCTGTTGATTTATCCAATCGCAAATAGAAACTATGAGATTTTCTTGGCTACTGATACTGATTATGGTGATGTGTCCTACACCATGTACGATAACCTAGGGAAGAAAATAAATTCAGGGACGTTAACTAAAGCTTCTAATGGATATAAGGCTGAAGTGAATATGAGCACGAAAGCTGCTGGCGTGTATATCGTTAAAATCGATAACGGTGCCATTGCAATGAGCAAGAAAATTCTAGTGCAATAAACCAGGGTTGTAAACTCAAGATATAAGAAGAGCGGATTTAAATCCGCTCTTTTTTTTTGTTATTTTTTCTGAAGTAACGCGATATAGAAACCGTCAAATCCTGTTTTATGAGATAAGATATTCTCTTCTGAAACGAGCTGAAATTCGGCCCCTGCTTCTCGTTCTAAAAAAGCGTGTACCTGCTGTGTGTTTTCTGAAGGCAAAATAGAACAGGTGGCATATACCAATTGACCGCCTTCCTTCACCATCCTAGAATATGAATCTAACAGTTCGCCCTGTGTCTGCTGAATGCGATCAATAATCTCGGGCTGTATTTTCCATTTGGTGTCCGGATTTCGTTTTAAAACACCCAAACCAGAGCAAGGTGC